>JANOQU010000613.1:0-3665 GCA_031422355.1 Actinomycetes bacterium | reverse complement strand
ACCCCGGTAGGAACGAGTTGTGGATGTTGATTGACCTGCCACTCAGCGCCGAACAGAGTTCAGCTGACAGGACCTGCATGTAGCGCGCCAGGACGACGAAATCGATGTCGTACTCGTCGATCAACTCGAGCAGCCGAGCCTCCTGTGCGGCCTTGGTCGAGGGCGTCACCGGCAGGTGGATGTACGGGATTCCGTAGGAGGCAACCAGGTCGCCGCAGTCGGGGTGGTTGGACACGACGACCGGAATCTCCACGCCAAGTTCACCGGTTCGGAATCGATAGAGCAGGTCCAACAGGCAATGGTCCTGCTTGGAAACCATCAGCAGGACGTCGGGGAGGTCATCCTCAGCGCGGATGCGGACGTCCATACCCTCGTCGGCGAGTCGAGAGATGATCATCATTCGCACGGCCCGAACATCGGTGACAGTTGTGTCGAACCGAGTTCGCATCACGAACGTGTTCGTATCCGGATCCGTGAACTGAGCGTTCTCGATGATGTTGCCGCCGACATCGAGGAGAGCACCGGTCACCTGATGGACGATTCCGGGACGGTCATCGCAGCGCAACACCATCACGTAGTGGCGAGCCCGGCCACGATCAGGTGCGCCGTCACGATCGGGTGCGCTGTCGCTCACGGTCGATGTCGGTATCAACTCGCCAGCCATTCGTGGGCCTTCGAGTAGGCGTCGGCCGCGTCGAACGGTCGATGTGTCGGGCGCGCAACATCGTGGGCGAAGCCGTGGTCGGCTTCGGGATACAACACGACGGTGACGCCCGTGTCGGCCAACGCGTCGACGAGCGGAGCGGGTGTGTACCCATCGACACCGCCGACAATTGCAAGCACGCGATCGGCATGACCATTCAGCAAGATGTCGAGCGGTTCGGCCTGAGTCGGTGATTGCCAATTCGGGTTGAGACGGATGATGCCGTAGTAGGAGACGATCCTGTGGAACCGGTCGCTACGTGACGCCTTGTAGCAGTACATGCCACCCATGCAGTGTCCGAGCAGATTGACGATGTCACAGCCGGTGGCGTCGGCCCCTTCGAGCAAGTCGCGAAGATTGTCCTCGTCGTCCAGCATCGGGACTGCACGCTGTCGAGCCTCCATATCCGTACCGAAATCCGTTCCCGGAAAGTTCTCGACGACACAGACCACCATCTGCCAGTCATCGGCAAGCCGCTGGGCAAGATCGTCGTAGAGCGGCCGGAGACCCCAGATGTCAGGTGTGATCACCAAACCGCGTTCGGCAGTGCCGGAAGCTGGCGTGGCGAGGGAGGCGGCGGTTCCGGATGGAAGGGTGATTCGCATCGAACCATGATGACAGGCGAACCGGTCAGGCGTCGCGGCGCTCGTTGACAAAGAGACCGACGATGATCAATACCAGCACGACTGCGCCGAGATACAGACCGCCCTGCAACCGACCAGGGTCGTTCGGCGCGAGGTCTGGGTTGGCCATGTTGATCGCTGACTGGTACGGCAGCCACGGCGACGCGTTGTCGACACCAGCCGCTGACAGTACCCCCCGAGCGATGTTCTCGAGCAGGAGTGGCCACAGGATCAGGATCGTCACGGTTGCGGGCGAGTTACGGATCAGCAGTCCGAGGCCGTAACCGAGCATTGAGAGTAAGCCGGCCAAGATCACCGCACCGAGCAGCGCCGCCCGATCGCTGCCAGTGAGTGTCACGTCGGCATCACGACTGCTGAGGATGATCGAACCAGCGAGGTAGGTGATGGCTTCGACGATTGCCGCAAAGACCAGCGTCGTTGCAACCGTGACGCCGACCTTTGCGATCAAGACCTTGGTGCGTTGGGGGCTGGCTGCGAAGGTGGCTCGAATTGTGTTGTGGCTGTATTCGCTGGTCAGGTTCAAGGCGCCGATGACGCCGAGCAGCAACGACGTGAGCACCATCGTCGCCGTCACGATCCCGACCAGGTCGCCTGCCGTTTGCTGCTCGTCGCCAGCGAGCGCGGCTGTCAAGCAGACGACGATCAATGGAAACGCAAGGGCAAGGATCCCGAGCACGAAATTGACCCGGACGGTGCGAACCTTGATCCACTCGCTGCGCAATTGGTTGATCATGACGGACCTGCCGTTGGAGGGGCGAACGCATCGGTCGAGATGGTGGTGGGCTGTGTGGGCTGTACGGGTTGCGGTGGCTGCGATGGGGGGTGTGCCGCTGGCGGTGCCGCGGGCTCATCCACCGACGTGGGAATCGACGAGCGGTACTCCTGGCTCCCGGCCGTTGCCTCCAAGAACGCATCTTCCAACGAGCCCTGCTGCGGTGACAACTCATGCAGGGTTGCATTGTTGCGGGCGGCGAGTTCGCCGACTTCGACCGATGTCGCACCGATGATGTCGATCGTGGTGGCGTCGATGAATGTGACGGTAGCCCCGCCGTTGCGAAGTTGGTGAGCAATGGTTTCGGCATGCGGGCTCCGCACCCGCACCCATTGCTTGGAGTGACGGCCGACGAAGTCCTTGACCGAGCAGGTGTCGATCAGTTGACCGAGCCCGATCACGACGAGGTGGTCGGCCATATGCGCCATCTCGCTCAGCAGGTGGCTGCTGACAAGCACCGTCTTGCCCTTGCCAGCGAGGTGGACGAGAACGTCTCGGATCCAGCGGATGCCCTCCGGGTCGAGTCCGTTGGCCGGCTCGTCGAGGATGATCGTGTGTGGATCGCCGAGCAGCACGCCGGCAAGCCCGAGCCGCTGGCGCATACCGAGCGAGTAGCCGCCGACGCGACGCTTGGCGACATCGGCGAGGCCGACCAACTCGATCACTTCGCCCACCCGCTGGTTGCGGATGCCGTTCGACGCAGCAAGCGCGCGCAGGTGGTTGCGACCACTGCGACCGGGATGCACGTACCCGGCATCGAGCAGCGCGCCAACTTCGAACAGCGGATTTCGAATACTTCGGAACGGCCGACCGTCGAAGCGCACGTCGCCGGCATCAGGGCGGTCGAGGCCAAGCATGCATCGCATCGTCGTGCTCTTGCCCGATCCGTTGGGGCCGAGAAATCCGGTGACCTGGCCGGGCTGGACGGTGAAGCTGAGTTGGTTGACGGCAACGATGCGACCGAACCGTTTCGTGAGCCCGCGCACCTCGATCATCGACGTGACAGTACCTGATCGAGGTCACCTCAGTCCGCAGATTCCGACCTGTGCGAGCCAATAGACTGAAGGCACGCACGATCGTCGGCGCTCGGGTCTCGAAGCGGCTTTCGAGATGGCCGAGTTCGGCGCTCGGATGTTCGTGGAGCGGCTCTCTTGCGACAATCCCGAGATGACCGGCGACGAAATTTCCGAATCCCTCCGGATGTGGTGGCGGTCCCGGCCAGGCGCTCCTGACGGTGATGCGATCGAAAGCCCCCGCCCGGTCGACTCGTTCGCGTGAGTGGCCTCGAGGGGTCGCTTCGGCGTGTGGTCGGCGACCTCCGATCGTTTGTTCGCGTCCTGCGGAATTGAGCAGGAGATCGTTGCCCAAATTTCAGCCGCTCAGGCCGACAGACTGGAGCCATTGACCGGCGATGCTGCTCGCAGCCGTCCCGGCGTCCATCGCCCGAAGCATTGCCCGGAGGTCTGATGTGGTCAACGCCTGGCTGACCTGATCGATGATCTGGGTGACGCCTGGCGTATACGAGGTCGCGGTCAGAACAGGAATG
>JANOQU010000612.1:0-3295 GCA_031422355.1 Actinomycetes bacterium | reverse complement strand
GATGGCTTGCCTGCCTCCCGCTCAGTCACGTCGGCGGATTGTCGGTGGTCACCCGAGCACTGCGTATGGGCACCCCGCTGACGGTGCTCCCCCGCTTCGACGCGGCCGCGGTGACGGCCGCCGCTGCCGAGGGCGCCACTCTGACATCGCTGGTCAGCACCGCGCTGGCCCGCATCGATCCAGCCATCTTCCGCCTGATCGTGCTTGGGGGAAGCCAGCCGCCGGTTGATCGACCAGCCAATACCGTCGCTACGTACGGCTTGACCGAGACCGGCAGCGGCGTCGTCTACGACGGAGTCCCGCTCCAGGGAGTGGAGGTGCGCATCGCTGCCGATGGCGAGGTTCTCTTGCGCTGCCCGATGCAACTTCGGTGCTACCGAGACGGAACGTCGCCGGTGGATGCCGATGGCTGGTTGCACACCGACGACGTGGGGACCTGGAACGAGGACACACAGCGGTTACACGTCGATGGCCGTAGAGGCGATCTGATCATCACCGGCGGCGAGAACGTCTGGCCCGATGTGGTCGAGCGCGTGTTGGCCCAACACCCGCTCGTTGCGGATGTCGGAGTGGCGGGCGTCGACGACCCCGAATGGGGTCAAGTCGTGACGGCGTGGATCGTTCCCACCGATCCAGGCAACCTGGCCACCTTGGATGATCTGCGGATGTGGAGCAGCGAACGCCTGCCGGCGTTCATGGCACCGCGCTCGATCGTGATCACGGCCTCACTCCCGCGCACCTCGATCGGCAAACTGCAGCGATCGCTACTCCGCTGACCCGGGATCGTCGCCACCACGGTGCGGGATCACGCTGACCCTGACCATTCGAACACGGCGACCTTCGACCTCGTGAGCGGCAAAGGTCCAGCCGTCGAAGTCCACGCTTTCACCGACGTGAGGAACGTGTTCGAGCGTTCCGAAGAGGAAACCGCCAATCGTCTCCCAATGATCGTCGGGAAGATTCAGCGCGAGGAGGTGATTGAGGTCGCCGACGTTCATCCCGCCGTCGATGAGATAGTCGCCGTTGGTCAGCCGCTCGACCTCGTCCTTCTCGTCGTCGTGTTCGTCCACGATGTCGCCGACCAGTTCCTCGAGGCAGTCCTCCAGCGTGATCAAACCAACGATCGACCCGTACTCGTCGGCGACGAACGCGAGGTGGTATTTCAGCGCCTGCATTTCGCGCATCAAACGATTGACCGGCTTGTTCTCCGGCACGACATGAGCCGGGCGCACGACCTCATGGACCGGCTCGCCGCCCTGGCCGTCGCGTTCCAGACGCATCAAGTCCTTGGTGTACGCCAGTCCAATCACGTCGTCCTCGTCGTCGTCGCGCAGCACCGGCAACCGACTGACACCCTTATTGATCGCGACGTCGAGGGCTTGGGTGACCGTGGAGTTGTAGTCGACGACCACCATGTCGGGCCGAGGAACCATGATCTCCCTGGCGACTGTGTCACCGAACTCGATCACCGATTCGATCAGCTCGCGCTCTTCGACCTCGATCACGTCATCCTGGGCTGCTGCCTCCACGTAGCCGAGCAACTCCTGCTCTGAAACGAACGGTCCCTTCTCCAAGCCCTTGCCCCTGACAAGCACATTGGTCAGCCAGATCAGCCCCATTGAGATCCAGCGCAGCGGCGGCAACCCCACAAGCGCTGCCGCCGGACGGGCAGAGAACAATGCCGCCTTCTCAGGATGCAGGACCGCCCAGGTCTTGGGCACCGCCTCGGCGAGAACGAAGAACACGAGCACGTTGACGAACACGCCGACGATGACGCCCCATGTGCCGAACAAGTTGTCGAGCACGACAGCGGTCAGTGTCGATTGAACGATCTGACAAATGAAGACCGTCAACAGCAGCGGGTTGATCCAGCGTTCGGGTTCGGCAACGAGCTTGCTGAGGACCTTCGCAGATCGATGCCCCTTGTCGGCCAATGCCGCGGCCTTGGGTTTTGTCATCCGCGACAAACCCATCTCGGCGACCGAGCAGAATCCGAGCATGATCAACAGGATCAAGATCGCCACCACCATCCACAGGTCGGCGGTTGACAATTCGGTGGCGATCACGGAGATGGCGGTTCCTGTCGAAAGTCGGGTGGCGCATTGCCGCCCCAGTGAAGTTGCTCGAGCAAGTGCAATTCACGAGCTCGCATAACGGCGGTTTCAACCGGTTCGGCGTGGTCGTGCCCGAGAACATGCAGGATGCCATGCACGACCAGCAGCGCTATCTCGTCGTCTGCCGTGCCGGCGTGACCAGGCGCGTTGGCGACGGCGACTGACGGGCAGATCACCACGTCGCCGAGGAGCAACGGGAGGTCAGATGGATCGATCGGGGCCCGGTCAGGGCCACGGGTTGCGCCCGACGTGATGGCCACGAGATCCAACTCGGGGGCGTCGATCGGAAACGACAACACATCGGTCGGACCGCTGACGCCGAGAAAGGACTCGTTGAGTTCGGCGATGTCATTGGCGGACACGAAAATCAGCGACATTTCGGTGCCGCCTCGGATACCTTCGGCGTTCAACACAGCTTCGGCGAGGGTCTGCCATCTCGCCAGGTCGACCTCGACCTCGTTCTGCTCGTCGGAACAAAACACCTCGGGATCGACGTCACCGCCGACCTTCGGGCGTCCGCCCAGTCTGGGTCTTGCCGGGTCACCCACGACGACCACCAGTCGAGTTCGGACTCCCGGCGCTTGGGGCTGCCCGCTCATATGCAGCCACGATGTCGGCGACGATTTTGTGACGCACCACGTCGCCCGTGCCGAGATGGACGAATCCCAGTCCTTCGACGCCGGTGAGGACGCGTTCCAGGCCAGCCAAACCGCTTCGGCCATCGGGGACGTCGACCTGAGTCGTGTCGCCAGTGACGACGACCTTGGAACCAAAGCCGATTCGGGTGAGGAACATCTTCATCTGTTCTGGCGTCGTGTTCTGCGCCTCGTCGAGGATGATGAAGCTGTTGTTCAACGTCCGGCCGCGCATGAACGCAAGCGGGGCGACCTCGATTGCCTGGCGCTCGATCAGCTTTTGGGCGCCTTCAGTCTCGACCATGTCGTAGAGCGCGTCGTAGAGGGGACGCAGGTACGGGTCGATCTTGGCCATCAAGTCGCCCGGCAGGAACCCAAGTCGTTCGCCAGCCTCGACTGCGGGTCGGGTCAGAATGATTCGCTGCACCTGCTTGGTCTGCAAGGCTTGTACGGCCATCGCTACGGCCAGCCAACTTTTGCCCGTTCCGGCCGGGCCAAGTCCGAATGTGATGATGTTTTCCCGAATCGCATCGATGTATCGCTTCT
>JANOQU010000611.1:0-2950 GCA_031422355.1 Actinomycetes bacterium | reverse complement strand
GAGGGCGTGCGTTGCGAGTATTTCAACGCTCTCAGCTCCGGCACCGGCAAGCCGAGTGTCTACGGCCCGGTGAACATGGAGGACGCCCTCGCAGTCTCCAGCGATGCGTACTTCTATCGAATCGGCGAGAAGATGTTCGAGGCCAGCAAGGATCGCCAACTCCTTGCGAATCAGGTGCGGTTGTTCGGGTTCGGTGTCGATACGGGCATCGAATTGCCATATGAGTTCGACGGGCGCGTGCCGTCATCGGAGCTCAAGGCAGAGCTCATCGACAAAGGGGTGCTCGATGACGGCGAAGCGCGCAACTTCCTCGTCGGCGACAACGTTCAGCTCTCGATCGGCCAGGGCCTTCTTGCAGCGACGCCGCTGCAACTCGCAAACGCGTACTCCACCATTGCCAACGACGGCTTCCTCTACCAACCACATGTGGTCGGGGCGATCTATCGCGGCGGCGTTCCGGACAGCACGACACCGGGTCTCGTGGATCTGTCGGCGGTCGAGCCGCTGACATCGTTCGACGACCCAGACTTGATCCGTCAAATCGACATGCCGAGCACCGTCCGACTCCCGATCATTGCTGGTCTGCAGCGCGTCGTCAGGGGCGATGGCGTCACATACCCGTCCACCTTCTACCACGCGACGACCGGTCAGTATCTGTTCGAGAACTACGACTCGATCGACATTGTCGGTAAGACCGGGACCGCTCAGGGCTCGCGCAGCAAGCCGTGGTTCGACTCGTCCGTGTTCGCGGCATTCAGCGTGGATCAAACCAAGCCCTACACGGTTGTGTCGTATCTGGAGAAGTCCGGATACGGCAGCAAGGCCGCTGCCCCGCTCGTGAAATGCCTCTTCGAGGCCCTTGGTAGCCAGATCCAGATCGATGACGTTGCGCTGTCGGATCCGCTCGATCAGGCAGTTCTCGTACCGGCACTGCCCAATCAGCTTCCCGAAACTCCGACCTGTTCGATCAATCCTCGATTCGATTCGATCCGCGACTGATGGTGCGCTGATGGCATTCTCGGTTCTCAATCGACGGCCCGATTCCGGACTCGGCAACGTCCGTTCCAGCCCCGGCGACCCCAGCCGCAACGTCGATTGGCTGCTGATGCTGGCCCAGGCAGCACTGGTTGTCATTGGCTGTCTGACCGTCTATTCCGCCTCACGGACCAAGGTCACGGGTGGATCCGACGTTCCGTTCGGCTACCTGTTCGCGACCCGCCAGGTGATCTTCGTCATCATCGCGGTGGTGGCGATGCTGTTCGTGATGTCGCTCGACTATGCGTGGCTCCGAGAGCGAGCCAAATTCCTGTACGGACTCACCATCGTCGCCCTCGTACTCGTTTTCCTCCTGGCAAAAGTCAGCAACGGTGCCCAGCTCAGTTTCGATGTCGGTCCGGTCAAGTTACAGCCGGCGGAATTCGCCAAGGTCACGGTCATGCTCGCCCTCGCTGCATTCCTCAGCGAGGAAAACACCGACTCGGTCACCTATGAACGATTCGTCGGCGCGCTCTGGTTGGGTGGCGTGCCGACGCTCTTGATCATCCTCCAACCCGACCTCGGTTCGTCATCAGTGCTCGTTGCGCTGATGATGGGCATCTTGCTCGTCGCCGGGGCACGAGCGAAGTACATCGCGATGATCACGCTGCTCGCCCTCAGTACCGTTGGTGCGGCCGTTGTCAGCGGCTTGGTCAACAATTACCAATTGGTTCGGATCGAGGCGTGGCTCAACCCAAATTCGGGCGAGGATCGGCTTCAGCCGTTCATCTTTCAGGGTCGCAACGCGTTGCGGGCGACGGCCCTCGGTGGACTGACCGGCAAAGGTTGGCTGAACGGTGACCTCACGAATACCAAGGGTGACATTCCCGTCCAATGGGCCGACTTCCCGTTCAGCGCAATCGGCGAGCAATTCGGGTTGCTGGGCTGTGCGGTCGTGCTCGGCCTCTTCGCGCTGGCTCTGTTCCGAATCTGGCGAATCGCCCATCTGTCGAAAGATCTGCTCGGCACGTACATCTGCGCTGGCGTTTTCACCATGATCCTGTGGCAGGTTTTCCAGAACGTGGCGATGACACTGGGGCTGATGCCGATCACGGGCTTGCCGATGCCCTTCATCTCCTATGGAGGATCTGGCACCCTTGCCTTCTTCATGATGTTCGGTCTCGTGCAAAGCGTTCACATGAGACGAATGCGCTGACCGAGCGTGGGAAAGCAGCCTGTGGACAACGGGAAGCGGGGTCGATACCGATGTCAAGTGAACAGCTGATGCCGCAACCTGGCCCACATCAGGTCGTAGGCTATGCAAGCTTGTCGTGCGTTGTCGACAAGTAACCGGTTGCAAGGTCGAGACACGTGCGAGTCAAAGCGTGAGACAAACAGATCGATGGCATCGGCGCCAGCCCGGACATTTGTCCAGCTCGGCAGCCGTCGTCACACAGGAAGGATGACGTCGAAGCAATGGACGAGACGAATGATCATGCCCCCGAGGTGTCAGCGCGGACTCGCGAAAGTGCAACGGTTCCCGCCGAATTGGGTGCCGACACATCGGTGACGCCACAATCAGCAGAACTCCTCGATGGGTCGACCCTGGATCCCTCCGGTGATCCGTCGGCCACCCCTGTTCGGAAACGGCGGCGAGGGTCACGCGGCGGGAGAGGTCGGAGCCGGTCCGGTGACGCAACCGGTAGCGGGACCGACGCCGATGATGATGATGATGACGACGAATTCGGAGGCGAGTCGGGCGACGACCGTGCGGGTGCAGGCGACAGCACAAGCGATAGCGCTGCCGTTGCCGTGTCGACCGGTCGTGCGCCTCGTCCAGCCAAGGCCGCACCGTCAAGAACGCGTGCAACCGGCAATAAATCTGGCACACCGGCGGCCGAACCTGTCTCAGGCGCTGACGGCGACGACGTCGCGCTCGGGCCCGACGCCGACATCGTGGCAAAGTCGCCGCGCC
>JANOQU010000610.1:0-4522 GCA_031422355.1 Actinomycetes bacterium | reverse complement strand
GACCTAGATTTGCGAGAGACCGGAGTCCAGCGAGATCGGCTCGTCATCCTTGGCACCAAAGGTGTCGACGTCGGCGACGAGACCCGCCTGCTGGCGAACCTTTTCCGACACTTCGACCATGATCTCGGGATTGGCCTGGAGATAGTTCTTGGCGTTCTCACGTCCCTGACCAAGTTGCTCACCCTCATAGGTGAACCAAGCGCCGGACTTCTTGATGATCGACATCTCGACACCGAGGTCCAACAGCGAGCCCTCACGGCTGATGCCCTTGCCATACATGATGTCGAATTCGGCCTGCTTGAACGGTGGCGCGACCTTGTTCTTGACAACCTTCACCCGCGTTCGCGAGCCCACGACTTCGGCACCGTCTTTGATGCTCTCGATCCGGCGGATGTCGAGACGTACCGACGAGTAGAACTTCAGCGCCCGGCCACCGGGGGTGGTCTCGGGTGAACCGAACATGACACCGATCTTTTCGCGAAGTTGGTTGATGAAGATCGCAATCGTGTTGGTCTTGTTCAAGTTGCCGGTCAGCTTGCGCAATGCCTGGCTCATCAACCGTGCTTGGAGACCGACGTGAGTATCGCCCATCTCTCCTTCGATTTCGGCACGAGGGGTCAGGGCCGCCACCGAGTCGATCACGACGACATCGAGCGCACCGGACCGCACGAGCATGTCGACAATTTCCAACGCCTGCTCGCCCGTATCGGGCTGTGAGATCAGCAATTGATCGACATCGACACCAATCGCACGGGCGTAGATCGGATCCATTGCATGCTCGGCGTCCACATAGGCGCAGATGCCACCGTTGCGCTGAGCCTCGGCGACGACGTGCATTGCCAGGGTTGATTTGCCGGATGATTCCGGGCCGAAGATCTCCACGACCCGGCCTCGCGGCAGGCCACCGATGCCGAGCGCAAGGTCGAGCGCAAGGGCGCCCGTCGGCACGGTCTCGATGCCCAACGATGTCTTCTCGCCCATCCGCATGATGGAACCCTTGCCGAACTGCTTGTCGATGGACGCCAGCGCCATCTCGAGTGCCTTTTCACGCTCTAGTGCCATGATGTTCTCCTGCTCTTCCTGCTCGTGTCTGTTGTTTCAGCGGGACCGTACGACGATCCGATTCGTTGAACGGCACCATACGAAAGGGGTGTGACAGAGATACCCGTGATGCTCTGGAGTTGGTCCAGATGGGTACTTGTCGGGCCTTTCGGTGGCTCCCGCTGCGGCGAACGACAGGAGTGTAACTTCGTACAGGCGTTCGATCAAGCATTTCCCGATGTTCGACCCAAATTGTTGGTGAGACCAGATTCGCGCACCGACTCGGACCAACCGGGATGACGAGCGCGCTACAACGTGACGACAACAGCGTTGCTGCGGCGTGGAACCCGTCGCGGAGATGCGAGGATGGCCCGTGTGCGACGTTCTCTTGCTGGTCTTCTGTTCGGTTTCGCCTCGATCTTCGGCAGCCTTGCGCTGAGCGGGTTCTGGCTGCAGTTCACCGCGTTCTCCCCCGACCGGACTCGCTCCGCTGCAGAGGCCGTGCTCGAAGACAGCGACATCAAAAACGAGATTGCGAGACTGATTGCCAACAACACGGTGATGCAGCTCAATGCATCGACGGCGACGGTGGGAATTGACCCCGAGCCGGTCCGCCAATTGGTGTTCGACAATCTCAAGACTGCGCAAGGGGCCAAGCTGCTGGCAGATGTCGTGGCAGACGCTCACGCCCGTTTGATCGGCACGAGCGACAAGCTGGTCCAGATCACGCCAGAGCAGATGGTGCCCTTGGTCGGCAACGAAGTGGCCATGTCCGCGCCGACGATCACATTGCCCGTCGAGAAGGTGGCGGCGCTGTCAGTGATGCGCCAGACGCTGAAGTGGTTGGTCCCAATCGCTGCTGGTCTCACCCTCGTCCTTGTGCTCTTGGGATTCGCCGCTCACCCGGAAAAGCCCGAACTCTTCCGGTCGATGGGAGTCATGCTGCTCGGTATGGCGCTGTTGCTGGTCGTGATTGGCTACATCGTGCCGACACTGATCCTGCCGCTGCTGACGAAGAACGTATGGGTTGGCGCCGTCCCTCGCCTTGCGGCCGATTCGTTGCCGCTTCTCGCCGGGCTCACGCTGCTGCTCGTCGGAGCGGGTGTTGGTTGTCTCGCTGGAGCATCCGCTTCGCGCCGTCGCGACCGTTGGTCACAACCGATCAGGCGAACGTCGTATCGCGAGGAACGCCGTTGGAGCTGATCTGAGCGAGCCCTGTTGGGTCAGCTATTGAGTTCGTCGACGAACTCAGCGAAGACCGCCGCGTAACGCATCGCGTCGTCGTGGGAATGCATCGCCGAGATCAGCCATTGCTCGTCGAGGCCGGGCGGTAGCAGGATTCCCCGGTTGATGCCGTGGATCCACTGGGCGAACGCCAGGTCGAAGTTCGTGGCCTTGTAGTCGCGGTAGTTGCGAATCGGCTCTGCGGCCCAGGTGATGCAGCCCTTCGCCCCGAATTGCACGGTATGAGCCGTCAGACCGGAGCGCTCGATGATCGAGTCGCAGGCAGCGAGCAATTCGTGGTTGAGGTCGATGCAGTGCTGAGTCGTCTCCGGTGTGCATACGTCCGATAGCACCGCCTTTGCTGCCGCCATACAGAGCGGATTGCCGTTGTACGTGCCGAGGTGCAGGACGCGTCCCTGGGTGATCTGATCCATGTATTCGGCCTTACCGCCGAACGCACCGAGCGGTAGTCCACCACCGATACTTTTCGCCAGCGCGACAAGATCTGGGAGGACGCCAAGTGCGCCTGTCGCTCCACTCCAGCCAGCGGTGATGCCCGTCTTGACCTCGTCGAAAATCAGCAAGGTGCCGTAGCGCTGGGTGATCTCGCGGACGGCCTGCAGGTAGCCGGGTTGGGGCTTACAAATGCCGATGTTCTCCATGACGGGCTCGACGATGAAGCATGCGACTTCACCGCTTCGCAGGGCGCGCTCGAGGGCGTCGGCATCGTTGTATGGAATGACGATGGTGTCAGCGAGAACTGCGGCGGTGATGCCGGCTGTGCCCGGGATGGGCGTGGGGTTGTCGGCAGGTCCTGCCTTGTCGAGCGGCGGCTTCATCGAGATCATCACTTCGTCGTGATGACCGTGATAGCCCCCTTCGACTTTGACGATCTTGTCCCGACCCGTCACGCCGCGGGCGACACGGATCGCGTCCATCGTTGCTTCGGTTCCGCTATTGGTGAACCGCCACATCGGTAAGCCATAGCGATCGCCGAGGAGTTCGGCGACCTCCGCATTCGCTTCGCATGGGGTCACGAACAGGGTGCCGTTGTCCAGTTGGGCCTCGACGGCAGCGCGCACTGCGGGATGACAATGACCAGAGAACAGTGCCCCGAAGCCCATGTCGTAGTCGGTATAGCGGTTGCCATCGACATCTTCCATCCAACTGCCCTGCGCACGGCTGACCACGATGGGGTGCGGGTCATAGGCCTGAAAGCTGGACGGCACCCCCATCGGCAAGACCTTTCGGGCCCGATCGGGTGCGACCTGGGACAGCTTGGTGCGCCGGGTGTAGCTGGCGAGTTCACGACGGGTGATGTCGCGGGCTCTGGTGGACAAATCATTGGTGAGCGTGGAATCCGTTGCGCTCATGATCAACTCCCTATGGAATACGTTGTCGGAAGTCTACCACTCGATGGAAATCGTTGCCGAGAAACCTTCGGACGGTCCAGCGGTGTGAATTCCCGCCCCCGAACCGGGTCCCAAATCGCTGGTGTGAACGGGATGCATTCATGGCAGACTGTTCGCTCTTGGTGGTCGTAGCTCAGCTGGTAGAGCATCAGTTTGTGGTACTGAGGGTCGCGGGTTCGAGCCCCGTCGGTCACCCGAAACAGTGTCGTGCGGTGCCCGCTTGGGCACCGCAGGGCGCTGGGTCAGAATGATTGTTCGATTCGCTGTCACGCGCCCCTACACTCGCTTGACCATCTTTGCGCCTCTAGCTCAACGGCAGAGCAACGGACTCTTAATCCGCAGGTTCTGGGTTCGAAACCCAGGGGGCGCACCACGAACTACCAGTTCAGAGGCACTTTCCGAGCAATCCGCCAAGTCGAAACTAGTCTTCCAGCCGCGAATATGTGGCGAAAGGACGATTCACATAGACCGCACTGGTCGCTCTATTCCGAGATCGCCACACGCTTTGCGCGGCTGCGGTTCTTCATCTTGAATCGTTCTGACATGTGACCGTCTCCCGACCGAAGCGGTCGACGTAGGCATAGTTGCCGATAAAGACGATCGAAGTCGTCGCCGAGCGCTCCTTGATAGATCGACGTCATGGCAACGGTCCCACGTCGGACTGACCGTCAGGAGCTGTGCGGAGAGGAGCGTGCGTGAATGAGGGGGGATCCGCGTTCGGCGCGGGACGCATTTGGGTGATCGTCTCCTCAGAGTTCGATGCTGGGCAGCTCGATCTCGATTCGACGTGTTGGGTAAGACGGACGATTGCGATCGCATCGGCGACGCGGCGGGGCTTTATGCGT
>JANOQU010000609.1:0-4473 GCA_031422355.1 Actinomycetes bacterium | reverse complement strand
GCGGTCGAGACCGAAGACGACTTCGCGCTGCAGCGGATTCGTGCTGTTGTAGAAGTGGACGATCGCCCGCTTGACCCCGAGAAGGCTTTCGTAGGTGCGCTCCAACAACTCCTGGCGACACTGCACCAGCACCTGAATCGTCACATCGTCGGGGATCAGATCTTCCTCGATCAACTGGCGAACGAAGTCGAAGTCGGGCTGACTCGCGGCGGGGAACCCCACCTCGATCTCCTTGAAGCCCATCTGGACCAGGGCGTCGAACATCCGCCGTTTCCGCTCGGGATCCATGGGGTCGATCAGGGCCTGGTTGCCGTCTCGCAAGTCGACGCTGCACCACAGCGGAGCCTTGGTCACGACCGCGTCAGGCCAGGTGCGATCCGCGAGAACGACCGGAAGCCACGGCTGATACTTCTCGAAAGGCATCTTCTTGGGGGTGACGTTCTGCGGTGGCATGGGGTGCTCCTGATGGACGGTTCTGACTTCGACTTCTGTCGTGATGAATGTGCTGATTCGGTTGGTGGCCCAAAAACGCAAGAACCCCCTGCGCTGGGCGCAAGGGGCGTGGGCGAACGCGATATGTGGCGCTCGCCTTACGTAAGAAGGAGGCCGATCAGCTGACTCATCGCCGCCAACCATACCAGGGACGCGTCGGAGCGCAACAGGGTATTGCCGAGGGACAGGTTCGCAGAGCACGGTGCGGGCAGCGATACGTTGGACAAGTGGCCGACGTCTCCATCAACCGTCTGACGAGACTTGGGCGGGACCCGCGCCGGGCGGCCGCTCGAGCCATGCTGCGACTCCAGCGCAAGTTCAACCGGTCGTCGGTGGACTGGTGCAGGGTTGAGATGAATCGTTCGATTCGACAGCATCTCAGCAACCTCGCGACGCCAGATCTCAGCGCCGTTGAGATCAGCGGGAGCGAGATCATTCGCCAGCACGAATGGAGCGCTTCGAAGATTCTGGAGTACCCCTTCTTCGACCTGTGCGCACCAATCATCCCGAGCGAGAAATTTGACGTCGTCATTTGCAGCCAGGTCCTGGAGCACGTCATTGACCCGATCGCGGCCTGTCGGTCACTGGCGGCGCTTTGCGCCCCCGGCGGCATGGTCGTTGTCGCCACGCCGTTTCTACTTCGGGTTCACGAAGCCCCGCTCGACCTTTGGCGATTCACCGAAGAGGGCTTGAGCCGCCTCCTCGACGCAGGTGGTCTCGACGTGATCGAGTCACATTCGTGGGGAAACGCCGCGTGCGTCCGGGCGAACCTATTTCGGTGGGCTCCGTGGGCACCTTGGCGGTCGCTTCGCAACGACCCTGCGCTGCCTGTTGTCGTTTGGGCATTTGCGCAACCAAAAATTGGCGGTTGACACCTCGCCTGGTTCCGATGCTGCCCGCCACGGCTACGGTCGGATTCGCATGACGAGTTTCAAGATCGATACCCAGCTCCGATCACTCGTAGGCGCCGCTGCCGAAGCCGCAGCGTTGACTGAGGCCGGTGTCGACGGCGTGTTCTCGTTCGAGGGCCCGCACGATGGATTCGTTCCGTTGACGCTTGCTGCGCCCGCAGCTTCGGTTGACATCTACACGAATGTCGCGATTGCGCTGCCCCGAAATCCAATGCAACTCGCGTATCTTGCCAACGACCTGCAACTGCTCAGTGGCGGACGGTTCAAACTGGGCCTCGGGTCGCAGATCAAGCCTCAGATCGAGAAGCGGTTCGGAGCGCTATTCGATCCGCCAGTGGCGAGGATGCGCGAGTTTGTTCTTGCGTTGCGGGCGATCTTCGATGCCTGGGCGACGGGGGAGAGGCTGCGCTTCGAAGGTGACTTCTACCGGCACACGCTGATGACACCGATGTTCAACCCTGGTCCGAACCCCGGCGGCCCGCCGCCTATTTGGCTCGGAGCGCTCGGTCCGAAGATGACGCAGATGGCGGCTGAAGTCGCCGATGGTTTGCTGGTGATGCCGTTCAGCACCGAGAAGTTCTTCAACGAACACACGCTGCCGAATTTGACGACCGGACTCGCGAAAGCCGGGCGCTCACGTTCGGACATCACCGTGATCAGCCAGGCCATCGTGTGCGTTTACCGAGACGACGTTGAGCACGCCGCCGCCCTTGGAGGCGTGAAAGGTTTGCTGTCGTTCTATGGCTCGACACCGTCCTATCGCCCCGTCCTGGAAGCTCACGGTTGGGGAGACCTTCACGTCGAGCTGAACACACTCTCGAAGCAGGGCCGTTGGCTGGACATGATCGCCCTGATCGACGACGACATCCTGCACACGATCGCCGTTTGTGGCACGCCAGCGGAGGTCGCCAAGCAATTGGACGCAAGGTTCGACGGCGTTGCAGACCGGGTTGGGTTCTACCTCCCGTTCGTTGCCGCCGACGGTCTTGTCGCTGACTTGGTGCTGGCGGCGAAGTCATCTTGAGATTGCCCCTCGGATGGGCGGCCGACACGCGGTCCGTCTGCTGATCGCTGGGTACGGTAGCCCGATGACGTTATCAACGAGGGTCAGGTCGCTCGCCCGCATGGCAGGCAAAGCGTTGGCGCAAACCATCAACCCGAGCGACCACCTGACGTACCGCAAGTTCGCTGGCTACACCATGATCAGTCGCAGTCGCTACCTTCAGAATCTTTGGCTTGTTCGACAGGCCTCAGGCCTGGATGGGGTGGTCGTTGAGTGTGGAGTGTGGCGCGGCGGCATGATTGCGGGTATCGCCTCGACGATTGGCAATGGCCGAACGTACGTGTTGTTCGACAGTTTCGAGGGCCTTCCGCCAGCGGGTGACCAAGACGGGCAAAGTGCCAAGAACTACCAGGCCAACACATCGTCGCCCAAATACTTCAACAACTGCGCAGCCGAGCGGGCGGAGGCGGAGCGGGCAATGGCGAGAGCTGGCATCGAATCGCCCGAGATTCGGCAAGGATGGTTCGAGGACACGGTGAGTTTGTGGGCGGAGGCGAGTCGACCCATCGCCGTGCTTCGATTGGATGGCGACTGGTACGAGTCGACGCTGGTCTGCCTCACCCATCTCTTTCCACTTGTCGTCTCCGGCGGATACATCATCATCGATGACTATGGCTCGTGGGAGGGCTGCACCAAGGCGGTTCACGAATACCTCGCAAGTCATCAGCGTCGCGAAGCGATTCGTCAGACGCTGTCCGGCGTGACGTACATGGTGAAGGATTAGATCGGCTCTCGAGCGACAACAATTTCGACTCGGCGTGCAATCGTTGAATCCGGTTGTCACAAAGATCCGCGCAGCCCGCTTTGTCCCGACGATTGGAGGTCTCAGGTTTGGCCCATTCGTCGTTTAAGAGCCGAGCGCGCAGCGGCGATTGTGAGCTTGGCGCCTTGACCGACTGACACGGGACGAGTTGCTCGTCGCTCCCAGAACTGGACGAGGTCTGGGTGAACCACGTCAAGGAGCACTGGGCCTGTCCGTTGCCGGTGCTCGGCCAGCCCGATCAGGTCTTCGCGTCGCTGGTGTACATACAGAAGAAGGTTTTGGCGGTACCACGGCTCGACTGAATCGTCATGCCAGATCAGAGGACGAATCACATCGAACGCTGAGTATCCATGTGATTCGAATCGGGCAGCCCAGGCGCTCTGCGGTTGCAAGTTGATGTGGGAGGTGCCGCCCTGACAAGGGATTGCCGCCGAGAAGAGCACAACATCGGACAGCGAACAGACGTCACGAATCAGGCCTTCGGCTCGGGTCTCGGACAGGTGCTCAGCGACCTCTAGACAAAAGGCCATGTCAAACCGACGTTCGATGACGCCGAGTGGAGACGCCAGATCGACAGCGCGAAAGTCTGTCTCGTCGATCAGGAGGCCCGCGCGACGGGCATATTCGCCGTCGATCCCGACAACGGATCCGACCCCGAGTTGTTGTGCGACCCGCAACCACGTTCCGATGCCGCAGCCAACGTCAACGACCGAAGTCGGACGGAATAGCTCGAACGTGAGAGGAAGAATCGTTTGCGCGCTGCGTTCGGATCCGGGCGACTGATCGCCGTAAAATTGGTCGTCGTACGACGTCGCTTGCCTCGCTCGATTCACTCTTTCGAATCTATCGGCGCGCTCGAAGGGCCGAAGCCCGATCGAAGGGCCTTGCACCGCGCCCGGGTCGATGGCCGAATCCGAACCTCGAGGTTGATGAAGCGGAGTCGTAGTCGCAACGCGAGGGCTTGGGCCCGGGACAACTTTGCCCACTTGAGACGCCAAATGAGCGTGGCTCGGATCCAGTCGACATAAGAACTCGGCGTTCCAAATGTCCCGTCGGTGCGATGCACGATCTCGATCGGCTCAACCGTCACTCGCTTTCCGGCGGCAAGAGCTCGAGCGCAGATGTCGGAGTCGTATCCATGGAATGCCGGGTAGTCATGCTCGTCGAATCGAAGATTCACCACTGCCCATGGAGACATCGCAATGAAGATGCCGTCGATGACATCGACGTCGCCTGCCAGCGGC
>JANOQU010000608.1:0-1779 GCA_031422355.1 Actinomycetes bacterium | reverse complement strand
CATCCCCTTCTCTTCGACTTGCGGTGCTCTATTGGCTCAACCTCTACGGCGCCAACGTGTGGAACGGATTCCCGATTCGCCGAAATTCAGCGCAGGTCGACTCCGAAGAGTCGCTCGAACTCTGCGTAGTAGACGTCGTCGTCGTCAGTGCCGTTCAGCGCGACCCAGTCCGAGTCGTCCATGGCAAGGCGGCCGTCGATCAATTGTTCCGAACCCCACGCACACGGATACCGCAACTGCGGTGCATCGGTGGTTACCGCATGATGAATCACCCGCGCGACATCGAATGGATCGGTGGCGTTGGCCAACCCTTTCGTGTACATCTGGAACAGTCGGCGGTAGTGCGCGTCGTAGGCCCCACTGAGGTTCGGCGCATCGATGTTCTTGGCAAAGATCGCCGACTTCGTGACGCCAGGCTCGATGATCGCGACCCGAATGCCGAACGGTGCGAGTTCCTGGGCAATCCCCTCGGACAACGCCTCGAATGCCCATTTCGATGTCACGTACGGCGACTGACCGAGCGCCGCCACTCGGCCGGCGACGGATGTGATGTTGACGATTGCGCCGCTGCGCCGGGATCTCATGCTGGGCAGAACGGCCTGCAGGCAGCGCACCGCGCCACACAGGTTGACGTTCATCACGTCGAGGTAGGTCTGGGTCGGACACTCTTCGGCCACAGCGTTTCCGCCGACGCCGGCATTGTTGACCAGCACGTCGACCTGACCAGCAGCGCCCAGGATCGAGTCGAATCCTGCTCGAACTGATTCGTCGTCGCCAATGTCCAGTTCGGTGAGGTGAACGGTTGCGCCGACGTCGCTCGCCATCGCCAGCAACTTGTCCGCTTTGGTCACACTGCGCACCGTTCCGTACACGGTGTAGCCCTGCGTGGCGAGGTGGATTGCGGTCGCTCGGCCGATGCCGGAGTTCGCGCCCGTGACTACGGCAACTGGTTGGCTCATGAACCAACAGTACGCCCAGCGAACGTCGGCCTGGTGAAACACGAGAAGGCCCAGCGTCCGTGGTGGACGCCGGGCCTGAACTCGCTCGGGGGGAGGATCCGAAGATGCTGGCTTGGCTCAGCCAGTGGTTGTCGTAGTGACCTCGTCGTCGCTCGCGTCGGCGGTATCGGCGGCTGGCGTCGGCTTGACACCGTTGACCATGTTGGTCACCCGCTCGGTGATGTTCAATGTCTGCTCAGCGACGATCGCGTCGATGACCGTCTGAACGTCGATGCCTTTCTCGGTGGCGACGTCGGCGATCGTCTTGCCGGCTTCCAGTTCAACCTTCAATTCGTCAGCCGTGATGCCAAGCGCGGTCGCGGCCGATTCGAGCAACTTGGCGCCACCGAACCCACGTCCACCGTGTTCACCGCCCATTCCGTGACCACCACCGTGGCCACCACCCATCCCGCCACCAGCGGGCCGATTGGCCTCGATCGCGGCGGTCACTGCGTCGGATTGCTCTTGGGTGACGGTGCCGTTGGTAACCAACTCGGCCAGCGTTGCGGTCAGGACTGCACCACGCTCCGGCCGAGTGCCACTCTCCTCGGCCGCAGCCTTGGCTGCGGTCTTGGCGGCTTCGATCGCAGCGGTGATGGCGTCGGATTGCTCTTGGGTGAGCGTTCCGTCGGTCACCAACGCTGCGAGCGAGGTGGTCAGGCCCATGCCACGCTCTGGTCGAGTCGTATCGCTCGTGTCAGCGGCGACCGTCGTGTCGGTCGTGTCGTCCGGGGTGGTCGCTGTGATGACGGCGTTGGAGGCACCGGCGCTGCCCGGCAGG
>JANOQU010000607.1:0-1732 GCA_031422355.1 Actinomycetes bacterium | reverse complement strand
CCACGTCGACGGCACCGATCGTGTTCGCAGTCGTCTTCAGCGAACCCGTGACCGGCTTCACCAACACCGACGTGTCACTCGCAGCCTCGACCGCAGGCGGCACACTGGCCGCAGCCGTCGCCGGATCCGGCACCACCTGGACCATCACCATCACCGGAATGACCACCAACGGCACCGTCCAAGCAGACGTCGCCAACGGCGCCGCCCAAGACTCCGCACTCAACAACAGCGCACCCATCACCGTCATCGACAAAACCGTCGCGTGGGTCCAACCGTCCCCCGTTGCACCGCAGGTCGTTCCGGTCAACGTGGTGGTTCCCAACACGCCCGGCCAGAGCGGGGCGATCGTCACCTATCCACTGCCGACGTTCCCCAACCTGCTGCCACCCGTGGCCGTCGTCTGCACCCCGCCGTCGGGCTCCTTCTTCCCGATCGGCGTCACGACAGTGACGTGTGTTGGCACAGGTGGCCCTGGCGGAAACAAGCAATCAGTGGTGACGGCCGCAGCCCGCATCGAAGCAACAGCAACGGTGTCGTTCACGGTCACCGTGATTGATGTGGAGGGTCCGGTGTTCGGCGGTACGGCTGGAGGCGGTCTCGCAGACGTCACGGCAACTGCGGCTGCTGGCTCCGGACCAACGACGGTCACGTTCACATTGCCGGTCGTGACGGACAACTCAGGTGTCCCGGCTGTCGTGGTCTGTTCGCCACCATCGGGCTCGGTGTTCCCGGTCGGAACCACCACCGTGACGTGCACGGCTACCGATCAGTCAGGTGCCACCTCGACGGCGTCGTTCTCCATCACGGTGCTCGCCGGCGGCATCCTGCCAGCGACGGGCAGTAATTCATCAGGCTGGCTGCAACTCGCACTGCTGCTCGTCGCAGTCGGCGGCATCATCACGATCGCCACCGGCCGCCGTCGCCGCCGGACCCTCACCTGACCCGACCCAACCTGACCCGACCCGACCCCACCTGCCCGGTCACCAAACCCTCGGCACTACCAATGTCGAGGGTTTCGCGCTCGGGCTGCCCGGTCACCAAACCCTCGGCACTACCAATGTCGAGGGTTTCGCGCTCGGGCTGAGCGGTCACGAAACCCTCCACAGGGGCGGGGCGTGTGGATGGGTCGCAGGTCAAACGAGGTCAGGCGAGGCCGAATTCGGCGAGCATCACCGGGCGACCGTCGTCGATCGATCGGTGCGCGGCAGCACCGATCGCAACTGACCACAGTCCGTCGTCGACAGTGACCTCCGGCGGTCGGCCGTTGCGGACACAGTCGATGAAGCGGACATGCTCGATGTAGGACGATCCGCCGTGGAAGCCGAGATAGGGCACGGTGGCCGGAGCAGGCACCTCGCGCACGCCGGACCGATCGCGAGGGCTGACCAGCACGACATCGCCGGGGAACGTGGTCTCCAACTTCGCCCGGTCGCCAACGATGGCGATCTCCTGCTCGTACCGGCCACCCTCGGCGAACATCGACAGATCGAGCGCGCCACGAACACCGTTGGCGAAGTCGACGATCACGAACGCGTTGTCCAACATGTCGGCGCGCTCGCCGTCATAGACCTCGTCGAGATGATTCACGTCCTGGCCGCCGGAGGCATAGACCCGAACCGGGTCCGAGCCAGCAACCTGGCGCATCAGGTCGAAGAAGTGGCAACATTTCTCGACCAGCGTGCCGCCGGTGTTCTTCGTGAATCGGTTCCAGTTGGCGACCTTGGCCAAGAAC
>JANOQU010000606.1:0-2433 GCA_031422355.1 Actinomycetes bacterium | reverse complement strand
GGCCGGAACGCCGAAACGATGACCGACCGTGATGTGAAGTGCTCCGTGTCATACGCGATCTGGGAGACGACTTCATAAGTGACCGGCAGCCAGGCGCCGTTGTAGCGATCGGTGTGGGCGATGGGGCAGGTCTCACGAAGTTCGGCCCAGACCTCTTTGGCATTCGCGTTGTAGTTCGGCTCGGCGTGGTCGAAATCGGTCGCCCAGTCCGTCACCGGTCCATAGATGGAAGTCATCCGTGGTCTCCCACCGAATCAGTCGCAGGATCCGCTATCGAGATCGCGAACTCTGGACAGTTCGCAATTGCGAGCTTGGCCTTTTCTTCGAGACCGGCAGGCACAACCCCGTCCCCGAGCAGAATTGCCGAGCCGTAGTCGTCGACATCGAAGATTTCCGGCGCCAACGCGTAGCACCTGTTATGACCCTGGCAGCGTTCCACATCAAGTTCAACTCGCATGATCGGACTCTATTGCAGGCGCCCCGGGATCCGTCGCCCGGGAGCGAGCTCGGCTGGTCAGTTCGCTCGATCCACGACGGCTTGGAGCCATCCGATCAGCTCGTCGAGCACGCCACCCGTCGAGGTGTACATCCGCTTCTGCCGATCCCACGATCGGGTTGCAGCCAGCATCTTGGCCGCCAGATCGGGACGGCCGCGCATCACGCCGAGCGGCACCTGCTGAACTCGAATCGTGAACACGATCGCGTCGGTCTCGGGCAGGCGTCGCAGTGTCTGGCGTTCGCTCCGAATCCACATCGGGGACCCGTCGGCCTCGATCCCGGAGACGGCGTGCAGTTGATGACCGTATGCCGGTAGGTGCAGTTCGGACGTCGGCGCGACGAACCAGTTCCGACGCCAAGCTGGCCGATCGGCGGTGAGCCGGTCATGGAACCGGTCGACTCGCTCGCGCAGTTCGGTGTCGTAGTGAGCAACGGGCGCGTGAATCCCCTCCAGTGGCAAACCCACCTTGTCACTCACCGTCCAATGGGTCGGGAAGCACACGACGCCAGCAGTGAGAACCCACAGGCCATTGATCCGCTGCAGGATCGCAAGGTCTTCCTGCACGAGGCGAGCGGCTTCGATCAGCGGATGATCATCACCGAAGGACTCTGCTGGCGCGAGCCCGTTCGCCGAGAGCCAGCCGCGGATCACGACGAGTAACTCCTGAGCCGCCTCGGAGGATCCCGGTTCGGCGGCGAACACGATCGGCCTGACGGTCTCGATTAGCCGCGCCTTGTACGCCAATTGTTCGTCGCGCAGGTGATCGACAACCAGCCACTCTGCGAGAGCGAGCGCATGGGTGCCCATCGTGGAGTACGGCGGTCCGGGCTCTAGCCGAAGATCATCGAGCCACGCCGGAACCGTCACGAACATCGATCCTACGGAAAGGCTGGATTGGTTCGGGCCTACATCGGGTTCTGCTGGTTGACGGCCCGCTGGACCCGCTCGATCGGCGCGTCGCCGTAGTCGGAATGGGTCAGGATCCAGAACTGTTCAGCCTTGATCGCGTCGACAACTTGACCGGCGACCTCGCTTGCCGGCATCCCGGCATTCACCCCGTCGCGCAGCATCTGATCGACGAACTGCGTCATTGGGTTGACACTGGCCGCCGGCTGTTCGCCGAGGCGACCCGCCCACGTCATCGTGTCCATCAATTCGGTCCGAACGAATCCCGGGCACAGGACCGAGACACCCACGGGCGAGCCCATGGCCTTGAGTTCGATGAACAAGCCCTCGCTGAGCGCAACGACGCCGTGCTTGGTCACGTTGTACGGCGCCGCACCCGGCATCGCGACCAGGCCGGCCATCGAAGCCGTGTTGACGATGTGGCCATCGCCCTGCTCCTGCATGATCGGGAGGAATGCACGGATGCCATGGATCACGCCGTACAGGTTGATTCCGACAACCCATTCCCACACGCTCATTGGACCGGTCCACGGATCGCCGGTGCCGACCACGCCAGCGTTGTTGCACAGCACGTGGGCTGCGCCGTAACGATCCAGCGCTTTGGCGGCCAACGCTTGGACGGATTCTTCGAGGGCGGTATCCACCACGACCGGGAACACGTCGCCGCCGACCTCCGTGAGTTGGGCCTCGACCGACCGAAGCCGTACTTCGTCGAGATCGGCGAGAACCACTTTCATACCCTCGGCGACGAACCGCTCCGCGAGCGCCTTGCCGATTCCACTTCCCGCGCCGGTCACCACCGCAACCTTGCCAACCAGATGTTCCATCGTTGCCCTCCTTTTCCTCGACCGGGCGAAACCATAGGAGAACGTGTTGCGTCAAGCTCTGTTCAACCGGCCGATCGGCGGAGTGATCGAAGCGGCACGGCGGCCGCGATCGCGAGGAGCGGGAGCATCGGCATCTTGAAGCGGGTATCTCCGAAGAACGGCCACGTCACCACGACAACGCCGACCATCGCCGCCGTCATC
>JANOQU010000605.1:0-7626 GCA_031422355.1 Actinomycetes bacterium | reverse complement strand
GCGGCGGGGCGCGACCGGGTGCTCGGTGGTCACCGCGCCGCCAGCACTCTCATCACGGTCCCGGCACTCGCACGCCCAGCGTGGCGACTGGAGATCGCAGTCGTTGCCGCAAACTGAACCCCGACGCGATCTGCGTTTCTGACGACTCGTCAGAAAGTCGTGCCGATACGTAGTCTGCGCCGATGAAATTCGCTCTGTTCTACGAGATTCCGGTTGCTCAGCCGTGGACAGCTGACAGCGAGCGGCTCGCCTACCACAACACCATCGAGCAGGCCGTTGCTGCCGACGCGCTCGGCTGGCACGCGTTCTGGACCGTCGAACACCACTTTCTCAGTGAGTACAGCCATTGCTCGAACCCCGAAGTTCTCTACGGGGCGATTGCGGCACGAACGAAGAACATCCGCCTCGGCTACGGCGTTCGGCTCATGCCGGCGCCATACAACCATCCGGTGCGAACAGCTGAATCAGTCGCCGTTTTGGACCTGATCTCTAACGGCCGGGTGGACTTCGGTACCGGCAGATCGAGCACCCGGCTGGAATTGGAAGGCTTCGGTGTGGACCCGAAGCAGACCAGGGCGATGTGGCAGGAAGCAATTGGTCATGTGGTCGGCTGCTGGACCAACGACGAGTACGAGTTCTCCGGCGATACGTGGAGTATGCCCAAGCGCCGTGTTCTCCCGAAGCCAATGCAGTCGCCGCATCCGCCGATCTACGGCGCAACCAGCAGCGACGAGGGACACATCCAAATGGGCGAACTCGGACTCGGCCTCTGCAGCTTCGCTGTCGGTGTTGCTCCGGAGGAGATCAAGCGCAAGATCGATCTGTACCGTGACGCGCAGACCCGATGCGCCAAGCCACTCGGCTCATTCGTCAATTCGACCGCGGCAACATTCACGATGATGAACTGCGCACCGACGCGCTCCGAAGCCGAGGACGTCGCCCGGCGCAGCTTCGAGTGGTATCCAAAAGCCGGAGCCCGGTTGATTGGATCACTGGCCGAATGGATGGCCGAACGTGAGGAATCACTCGGCAACTATCACTATGCGCAGAGCATGCACGACCACGACAAGGACGGGTCGCTCGATCTCCTGAGCCTGGAATACTTGCAAGCAATCGGCGCATGCGCGTGCGGCACACCTGACGATGTCGTCGATATCTGTCGGCGTTACGAGGCAGCCGGCGTGGATCTTTTGCTCTGCTTGGTGAATCCGTACGACATCGCCCACGACAAGGTGATGCAGACCATCGAGATGGTTGGCAAGTACGTGATTCCCGAATTTTCCTGACCGAGGCCCTCGACTCGCTGACAAGAACTCGGCCCGACCAGAGTTCGTAGAGTGGCGGGATGAAGTACACAAAACTTGGCTCGACCGGACTCGATGTATCCACCATCTGCCTCGGCTGCATGAGTTATGGCATTCCGGATCGTGGGACCCACGAGTGGACACTCGACGAGGACGCCAGCCGGCCCTTCATCCAGCGGGCTCTGGAGCAGGGCATCAACTTCTTCGACACTGCCAACGTGTACTCCGACGGTACGAGCGAAGAGATCGTCGGACGCGCGATCGCCGACTTTGCCGTGCGTGACGAGGTCGTGATCGCGACCAAGGTCCACGGTGCGATGCGTCAAGGACCCAATGGCAGCGGCCTGTCCCGCAGGGCGATCATGGTCGAGATCGACAACAGCCTGCGGCGACTCGGAACGGACTACGTCGATCTGTACCAGATCCACCGCTGGGACAATCGGGTACCGATCGAAGAGACGATGGAGGCGCTTCACGACGTCGTCAAGGCTGGCAAGGCGCTCTATATCGGCGCATCGTCGATGCATGCGTGGCAGTTCGCCAAGGCTCAACATGTGGCTGAGCGAAATGGCTGGACCCGCTTCGTCACGATGCAAAATCATTACAACCTGCTGTACCGCGAGGAAGAGCGCGAGATGTTGCCGCTTTGCCTCGACCAAGGCGTCGGAGTCATTCCATGGAGCCCACTCGCTCGTGGCCTGCTCACCCGCCCAATCGGCTCGACGACTGACCGAAGCGGTAGCGATGCGTTTGGCAAGACGCTGTACAAATCCACCGATGACACCATCGTCGAGCGTGTCGCCAAGATCGCCGACGAGCGCGGTGTCTCGATGGCTCAGGTGGCGTTGGCGTGGGTGTCCCGTCACCCCGCCGTATCGGCTCCGATCGTCGGAGCGACCAAGGCGCACCATCTCGACGACGCGATCGCCTCGATCGAACTCGAACTCACCGCCGACGAAATCGCTGACTTGGAACGGCCGTACACCCCCCAGCGGGTCGCAGGCTTCGTCTAGCCCGCACTTTGGACTCCAATCTCAGGGCGCAGACTGGCCGCGGTGCCGTGTTGGGCGGGTGCAGCGCGGTGGCACGAATCACGCCCTTGTTCCCGCTGTGTGCCAAGGGGTGGCACGGGTCGGCACCGAGGGCGTGATCCGTTCCAAACTCGTGACCGGTGAACCGCCGAATGGCGGACGGCCAGGGAGCGTCAGTTGGTGTGCAGGATGCTGTTGAGTCCGCCCCACTCGACAGAGCGGGGGATGGCTTCGACCGCGCCGGTCTGGCTGTTGCGACGGTACAGCAGCCCGCCCGCGCCGCTGAGGGTGCGGGCCTTGACGACCTCACCGTCGGGCAGCAGTCTGACGAGGGTTCCAGCGGTCACGTAGAGACCTGCTTCGACGACGCACTCGTCGCCGAGGCTGATGCCGATGCCGCTCTCGGCACCGAGCAGGCAGCGCTCGCCGATAGTGACTTGTTCCTTGCCGCCGCCGGACAACGTGCCCATGATCGACGCGCCGCCGCCGATGTCGCTGCCGTCGCCGACCACGATCCCAGCGCCGATTCGTCCCTCGACCATCGAAGTGCCGAGCGTGCCGGCGTTGAAGTTGCAGAAGCCCTCATGCATCACCGTCGTGCCTGCGGCGAGATGAGCCCCGAGCCGGACGCGGTCAGCGTCTGCGATCCGAACGCCGGCGGGCACGACGTAGTCGGTCATTCGCGGGAACTTGTCGACACCGTGGACGGTCAGCGCAATGCCTGCGGCGCGGGCCCGAAACCGGACGTCCTCGATCGTGGCGACGGCCGCCGGGCCGAGGTTGGTCCAGGCGACGTTGGCAAGCAGTCCGAACTGGCCGTCGAGGTTGATCGTGCGTGGTTTCATCAACCGATGCGACAGCAGATGCAGGCGCAAGTACACATCGCTGGCATCGATCGGAGCAACGTCAGTATCGATCTCGATCGAAACGCCGACGGTGGTCACGTCGCGGATCGGATCGGATCGATACAGCGGTACGAGATCGTCGGTCGTCTGGCCGGTCGTGGGGGATCCAGCGTCGGCCTCGCCCAGCCCGAGATGGCGATACCAGGTGTCCAACACCGATCCGTCCGCTGCGATGGTCGCGACGCCGCGACCCCATGCCTGAGTCATTGTTTTCCTGTCGGTTGTGGCGATCTGCCTTGGTCGGCGATGAGAACGTCGACGAGATCGTTCGTGAGGTCCTCGGGCCGCCAGACTAACGGCACCAATCCGGCACGAGGAGATGAGCGAATGCACGTACATGTCGAGCGAAGCGGTGCCGGAACGCCACTGGTCTTCGTCCACGGCTTGGGTATGTCGGGTGCCACCTGGGATTCCTGTCGACGACTGCTCGAGAATCGCCACGAGGTGATCGCGATCGACCTCCCCGGCCATGGCCGATCATCGGTGACCGACGATCCGGCCGATTACACCCGCGATCGAGCGCTCGAACACCTCGACGACCTGCTTGGATCGATCGGTCGACCGGTCGTGCTGATCGGCCACTCCCTCGGGGGCTACCTCGCTCTTGCCTACGCCGCCACGCGCCGGGGCAATCTTCGGGGTGTCGTCGTTCTGAACACCGGACCCGGTTTCCGGGATCCGGTCAAGCGCCAGGAATGGAACGATCGCTCCCGGCGAAACACGCACCGCTTCGGTGTACCCGCACACGTCGCCGAAATGAACCTGCAGGAAGATTCGGTCGTGATGGACCGACTGGCCGAGATCGATACTCCGACGCTATTTCTGGCCGGCGAGTTGGACCGTCCTGAGTACGCGTCGGCTGGTCAGTACCTCGAACGCAAGTTGCCGTCGGCGAAGCTGGTCGTGATCGCAGGCGGTGGCCACGCGATGCACGAGACACACGCAGAAGCGGTTGTTGGCGAGATCGAGTCGTTCATCGACACGTTGGGGACTTGAGTCGGTAGCTGACCGGGCACGGCCGATCCGCTCTGGCGACCCCGCCGATCTGGCGTCGCATCGGTCCC
Organism: Actinomycetes bacterium; assembly: GCA_031422355.1. Lineage (GTDB taxonomy): Bacteria > Actinomycetota > Acidimicrobiia > Acidimicrobiales > Ilumatobacteraceae > WLMZ01. Next base: position 3,322 of record JANOQU010000605.1, on the reverse strand, counting down.
ACCTCGCCGAACTGTGGCGACAGCTCGTACGTCCTCAACAGTGCTGAGACGCCCGCTCGGATCACCGAAATCGAGAATCGTTGGGCAGGGCAGGCATGCGCTCCGTGACCGAACGTGCTGACCAGTTCCTTGGTGGGTAGGTCGTCCGCGAGGACGAGTCGCCGGCCGTCGTAGTTGGCAGGGTCAAATGAGGACAACCGAGGATCAGCCGAGGTATTGGTGACCGACAGCATCGTCGTCAGCAACACCCCAGGTGCGAGTCGATGGACAACTCCGTCGATATCGATCTCGATTGCTCGGAGCACTTGGCGCATCGTGATCGAGCGCTGCGCGAACCTGATCGACTCATAGGCATAGCGATCGAGCAGAGCCACGTCGCCGGCGGCGACCGCTGCGAGATCGGCGGGCGATCGAAGCAGATTGATCATCGTCCACGCCAGCGCCGCGAACAGGTTCGACTGCGAGCCGAGTTGGAGGACGATGACATCGCGGGCGACCAGCTGATCACGTAGCGGTTGGGCAACGTCGTCGAACGATGCATCGATCCGGTCAAGGAAGTCGCCGGGACGGGTGTCGGGGTGACGTCGTCGTTCGGTGAGAATTTCTTTGATGACAGTCTCGATTTCGGCCATCGCTCGCCGCTCGCGGAACTTGCGAGTCGCCAGCGTGACCGCTGTTCGTAATGGGCGAACGAATGATTCGGACGTGTCCAACCGATCGAGAGCAGTGATCAGACGTTCGATATAGGCGGGACCGGCTGCCTCCGCGCCAGCCCATGACGCAAGCCCAAGCCGATGCCCGACTCGCCGAGCCTCGGCAAACATCTCGAAGGACCCTGAATCGCCGAGCCGGTGGATCTCTGCCAGCATCTCGTGGTCGAGGTTCTCGAGATATCCCTCGACCTGCTGATTGCCAAAGAGTGAATGTGGCGGGTTGCGGATGTCACCGAAAAGTTCGTCGGGAACCTTGGTCCGGATCATCGTGTAGGTCGCGAGCCCGAACGACGCCTTGTGCTCTGGCTGGGCGTAGAGCTGGCGAACGCCTTCTGCGCCGAACACGCAGAAGAACCGATGGCCGAGCGCATCGACGACGAAGGTGTCGCCGTGGCGTTGGCGCTGCGTGATGAACCACGCAGTCGGGTCTCGTAGCAGTCCCGGCGCGGAGCCGAGCCAGGGGAGAGTGGTCGCAACGCGGTTGGGCATCGGTGCTACCTCTGGCAGCGGTGCGAGGGATATCTTCCGCATCCGCCAGGAACATACTGGCTGGCGGATGGGAGTGGCGCTAGGTGAGTGCAGCCGACGTGTCGCCGGACCGGCTGGCGCACACGTCGTCGCCGGGGATGACATGGCCACCGTCGAGGGCGTCGGCCCATTTCGCTGATCGACGGCCGGCGACGACCAATGCCGCAGTGAGGATTCCTGAGACGACGAATGTTGTGCGGAGACCGAATTGATCCGAGGCGAAGCCGAGGGTCAGCAGGCCGATTCCGTATGCGAGTCCATTGAGGCCCTGGTACCAGGACAGGATCCGCCCGCGATGCTGCGCTGAGGCGTCTCGTTGGACGATGCCCCCGAGCAGACTCTGGACCACGGCCACGCAGGAACCCATCACGACGATGACGGCTGCGGTTGCTACCCAACCTGGTGCGTATTGATGAGCTGCGACCAGTACCGACACTGCCGACAGCGCGACCGTGACGATCGTCGATCGGCGGAAACGGCGGACCAGGTTGGCGACCAGTAGCGAGCCGACGATGGCACCGATGCCTTGCGCAGACAACAGCCGAGCGGCCACCGAGGTCACCGAGGAATCGTCGACGACACCGCCGCCACGCTCCAGCAAGCCCCGAGCAGTGGTCGGGATCAGGCCCATGAAGGGCACCATGATCAGATGGATCGTGACGATGGTCGAGACGGCAGCGACACAGCCTGGGCTGCGCCGAAGCGCACGAATTCCAGACAGCAATTCTGCGCGGGCGGACACCCACGTTGGTGACGCCGGATGGAACTGCCGTCGATGGGCCAAGATCGCGAACCACAGCACCACGAAACTTGCCGAGTTCGCAGCGACGGCCCAATGAACGCCGATCGGCACGAGAGCCGTCGCCAACAGGGGGCCGATCACGCGTCCCGAATTCCAACTGGTGATTCCGAGCGCGACGGCCGCTGTCAATTCTCTGGACGGCACGAGGTCGGGAAGGATCGCCTGCAGCGACGGACCACCGAGGGCACCAGCACTTGCTTGCAACAATACGAGGCCGCTCAACACGGCCGGACTACGAACGCCCGATGCGATCACCGCTGCGATGACAGCGGTCATCACGGCCTGAGCTCCGAGTGTGATCAGAAACGTTTGCCGCCGCTCGAACCGGTCAGCCAGTAATCCGCCGATCGGCGAGCAAATGCCTTGCGGTGCGAAGGTTGCGGCTGCGACCATGCCGGTCGCCAGCGCGCTGCCGCTGCTGACAGCGACCAACGAACCAATCGCAGCCAACTGCACCCACGTGCCGATGTCCGACGCCGCGCCCGCAGCCCAGAACAACGAGAAGCTTCGGTGGCGAAGCGGGCTGAGGCCGGAGGGAAGCACGTTTATTCACGGTACAGATGTGCCGCGCAGGTCCACGAACGCAATACGGCCCCAACGCTGGGACGTTGGTCACACCACTTTGGACGCTGAACGCTACCCGTCGGGTACGCACGTCGGGTCTACAGCACCTCGGGACGCAGGGTCGGGAAGAGAATCACTTCTTTGATCGACTGGACGCCGGCGATCAACATCACGACGCGATCCATTCCGACGCCGAGGCCACCAGTCGGCGGGAGCCCGTACTCCAGCGCGCGCAGGTAGTCCTCGTCCATGCTCGCTGCTTCGTCGTCGCCGGCTTCCTTGGCCCGCTGTTCATCCTCGAATCGGCTTCGTTGCTCGACCGGATCGTTGAGCTCTGAATAGCCATTGGCATGCTCGCGACCGTTGACGAACAGTTCGAACCGTTCGGTGAGATGCGGATCGGTGCGGTCGATGCGGGCGAGGGGACTGATCTCGACAGGGTGTCCCGTGACGAAGGTCGGTCGGATCAGCGTGTGTTCCGATGTTGCTTCGAACAGTTCTTCGATGATTTTGCCCGAGCCCCAGCGAGGTGCGCACGAAACGCCGTGGTCAGCCGCCAACCTCCGCAGATCCTCGACCGGTTGAGACGGATGCACCTCGACTCCCGTTGCCTCTGCCACGAGATCGATCATTCGGACCTGGCGCCAGGGTTCGGCGAGATCGACATCATCGCCACCGAGACTCAACACGGTGGTGCCGAGCGCGTCGCGCGCGG
>JANOQU010000604.1:0-16602 GCA_031422355.1 Actinomycetes bacterium | reverse complement strand
CATCGGTCCAGGCTTTGGTGCCGGTCGGCGATGCGTCGCTGGCGGTCTGTTCGTCTGCAACGACACGGTCGTCGATGATCGCAGGAGGTCGCACGTCAAGGCGTGAGACACCGACATCGTTGGACGGATCACTCTTGGACGGATCACTCGCCGCTGACCAATCGGATGATGGATCCAATGATGGGTCAAACGTCCGGAGTAACGATTCACTGCGGGGCAATTCCATCGCTCGCCCAATCGGCGAGGCCAGTGCCATTGGTGGCGCGGTTCGGTCGGGAGACCTGTTTGCACCGTCGCTGATTGACACCCGGTCCGGCGCGTCAACTGCCCGGCCCGTCGGCGACGGCGCCAACTTCGCAACTGGCTCGAGCACAGAAGGAACGGCCTGAGCCCGTTGAACGAGATCGGTATTGGCGGCCAGGTTGGTAGCCGGGTTGGTGGCCGGGTTGGTGGCCGGGCCAGCGACCGGCGAAGGCGTCGTGACGTCTTCGAACTTGACGCCTCGCGGCGGTTGGCCGGCCATCGTCGTGACATCAAGCGCCGAATCGAATTCGGTAATGCTGGTGCCCACGTCGGCTGTGCCGGAGGCATCGCGTCCGTCCCACCGCACGCTCTGCCCATCGACCGAGCGCGACACCCGGTGGCGATGGCGACCCGGTGTCCGCATCAGCGAACCAATCGTTTGCTGACCCACACCGCTTTGAGTGCCCCCGCCGCTGGTGACGCCGCTGGGAGAGCGCGTCAGCGTTGCAGACATGATTCCTGGCCGATGGTGACGAACTGCGGCCGGGTTGGTGGGTTGAGGCGTGGTGGTCGCTGGTGTCGCCAAGGTCAAGGCAGCCAAACGCATAACGCGGGGTTGGTTCGCCCGCGGCAGCGGCTGCGGCTCTGCAGGCGCTGGCGTTGGCGCTGGCGTTGGCGTTGGCGCCGACGTTGGCGCCGACGTTGACGTTGACGTTGACGTTGACAATGTCCTCGTCGACGGACCGGCAGCGGTCCGTTTGGCGCTGACGAAGTCGTCACGATGTGCTGACTGATCTGGCATCTGCTCCGCGATCAGAGTCGAAGCTCCGCGCGGCGGCATGACGGCTTGGGCGTCCAAGGCAATGGTTGGCTCTGGCGAGATTCGTGAGACCCGCTGGGCGATATCGCCATGACGTGAGCCGTCGATTGTGGCCTGAACGTGGGAGATTTCCGGCGCGAGCGATGTTGAGAGAAGCCGACGTTCAGCGGATGGCAGCACCATGACTGTTGCGAGCCCGGCGTGGTCGAGCGTTGTATGTGTGATCCGGTGTCCGTCGTCGGCGAGTTCGCGTTGAACCTGCGAACGGGCGACCACTGTCAGGTCTGGCCGATCGACTAACCCGGGCCCGTCGATCAAAGCGGGCCTCTCCGAGGACGCCGGCCCTTCGCCGATTGCCTGAACGGTCATCGACTCGACCGCTCGGTGCAGGCTCCCTCGTGCCCTCACATCCGGCTCGACGCGTGCCGAGGCCTCGCGTTCAACGGGCTGGACGACCGATCGATCACCAGGCCAGGAGGTGACTGCGGCGGATGGCGTGATCGAGTCGCGTCGTGTCGACTGTGTTCTTTCACCGGCGCTCGGCGCGTTGGCCGCGTGTGCATCGGCGTTCGGCCACGCTGGGCCTTGGTGGTCAATGGGTTTGCCGAACCTGTCGTTTGACGTCCTGGTCTGGCCGGTCGTTGACGTCGATGCCGGAGCCGTCTTGATGACGCCGCTGCCCTCCAGCATTCTGCGCAGCTTTGCATCGCGGGCTTCGGGCTGCGCCGGCGCTGCATCGTTGGACCATCCAGCACCCGCGTCGGCAATGCCAGATCTGGCGACCTCAGGGAGCGCCTCTGGCTGCCCGTCGCCGAAACGCGTCGGGGCGACGCTCGCCGTGACTTGCGGAGTCGCACCGGTGGCCATCCCCCCCGGCGACGTGCTTGGCCCAGCCCATGTCCTGCCGTGGCGCCGCGGTGTCATTGGTAAACCGCGATGCACGACTCGTTGAACGACCGCCGAAACCTGATCGGCATCGTTGGCCGAGTTGGCCGAGTTGGCTGAGTTCGTCGAGCCCGAGGCGTTGGAGGTATCGGCCTTGGGTCCCATCAACATCCGCTTCAGCGCCTCGACCCGTTGGTCGGCCTTGCTGAGCGGCGGTGGCGGTGGTGCGGCGACAGTCTTGACCGGGGCCTTCTTGGCATACCAGGCGCCGGTGGAATCGGGATCGACGGCCACATTGGCAGAGTCGTCAGCCCAGGGCCAGTAGTCGGCTGGCGGGCGAATGGAACCGGCGATGCCATGCTCGCCAGCAACATGTCCCAGCCCAAGACCGCCGAAACCGGCCTGCCCGAAATGACGCCGATTCTGCTGGGAAAGTCCGAGCTGCATCCCGAACGTGCGCGTCGAGCGCATCAGATGGCCGGGCCGATGGTGATGCGATGCGACTCGATTGAGTGAGATCCTGGGCCGGAACCGGGCTGTGATGGCGCGACCGAGCCCTGCGCCACTTCCGTGGGCAGAGTCTGGGAGGTGCGGCTCAGAGATTCTTGGCGGTGAATCCATGATGGGCGATCTCCAGTTGCTCGGTGGCGACACTGGTGGAATCTGCGGCGAAGTCTGGCCCCTGCCACGTCACTGGGAATGCCTCGACGAAGTTCCACGCCCTGAGGCGCTTCTTCGATGGACCGATGAGCGTGATTGCGGCCGTCGATCGAACGAGCTTGTTTCCGCCGGCGGTGAACTTTTCGCCGGAGGATTTGTTCATCCACGTGAACAAATTATCGGTCTGGGTCACCCCTCGCTTGAGGGTGATGTTCGGCCAACTCATCCTGCCGGGCAGGCGATGGATGAACCCGTTCTCGCCACCCTCTTCGATGCTTTCGACGGAAATCTCCACCTTCAGCCCGGAAACTTCCATGAAATGGCCGATCTCGACGCCATCGACCTCGAACACGAACGTCGCAGCGGTGATCCGCTCTCCGTCGTAGCTGTTATCTGACATTTCGCACCGCCTCCCAGGCTCGTTCGTTCATATTGGCGACACGCCTGATCAGCCTGGCCCGGTCGGTGTGTTCCAGATCCAGCAGCGATTGCAGATCCCAATGGAGGTGGTATGCGAGGTACGCAATTTCATCCCACAGGGCGTCTGCTGGGTAAAGCTTCATGGCCCGCTCGGGCGCGCCACTTCTTCGATCTGACTGCGGCGGCGAGCCGTTGTCGCTCGTGACGTGCGGTCGACGTCGTCCCCGCTATGGCCGTTGGCCGAACCGGTTTCGACGACTTCAGGAATCAGGACCGGTTCGGGTTGCGGCTCCGGAACGGGCGGCGTCGCTGCCAACTGCAGTGCCTCGACGTCTGCGGGACTACCGAAGTTGATAATCCCGTAGAGATCCTGCAGGAACGCAAGATCAGCGGCGAACAGATTCTCCACTTCACGAACGCCGATCTGGCGCAACGAACCGAGTTCTGTGATCACCCGCGACAGAACCAAGATCGTCAGATACGGGTCATCCGGTCCAGAGACCCGTTGGTCCCGCAACGGCTCGATCTCATCTCGCGCAGTTGCGAGACGCATCGTGCCGTCGCGGTGCAACGAGCCATCCGTATCAATGAAACCCTTGGGTAGGGTGAAGCTGTACTCGGTCTGGAAGCCGGCCACGAGCGCGAACTCAGACCCAATCGAGGAACTCGTGTTGCATCGTGAGTTCCTCGATCATGACTTCGTCGGTTGCCGCGTTGAGGTTGGACGCCGACATCTTCGACGGCCACATGTTCAACAGACTGAACCGAGCAACTTCTTTCTGGGTGCGGTCGTAGATGACGATCGACCCAGTCTTGTACGGGGTTTCCTTGGTGGCATCGACGACTTCGTTGAACCAGTCGCGCAAGTCCGTCGACGGCGTGAACCCACGCTTGAGGACGACCTCTGCATACTTGGCCTTGCCGGGGATCTTTGTGGTCGTCTTGATCGATCCGGCATTGGCGATGTTCTTGTACTCCATCACGTCGAACTCCAGGCTGAGGCCTGAACAACCCGTGAAGAACGCCAAGGTGATGCCGTCGATCTCGACTGAGAAATAGGCACCTTGAAACTCTGCATCGTGGAGAAGTGGCATGGTTCCCTCAGCTGTCTCTCGTGAGAAGTTCGATCACCATCGTGACGTCTTCCATGATTGGGTCATCGCTGCCGACATCGAGGTCGGAGGCCGACCACTTCGACGGCCAAGCGTTGGTGAAGGTCCAACGACCGACTTCGGTGTTGGAGATGTCGTACAAAACGATCGCCCCGTCGGCGCGATAGTCCTTCTTGCCGTCGCGGATTCCCTTGGCCCACATCCACAGCGACTTGTCGGCCGTCATTGGACGCTTGATGCCAATCTCGCTGTACTTTGCGGCTCCAGGACGCTTCTTGCTCACCGTGGTTCCGCCGAGTGTGACCTGGGTGTAGTCGACGACGTCGACTTCCACCGCAAGTCCGCTGATCTCGGTGATCCCCTCGATGGTGGCCTTCGCCAGTTCGATACTGAACCAAGATCCGACCAGTAGGTTGTCTTCTTTGGCTCCAGCTGTTACTCCGGGCATGTGGTGACTCCTCTCGTTCTTCTAAATGTCTCGTGTGTTCGCAGGCTGTTCAGGCGACGCCGGCTCAGGCCGACGTCTCCTTGATCTGAGCGATGCGGAAGATGACGAACTCGGCCGGCTTGACCGGTGCGATGCCCACTTCGACGACGACTCGACCGAGGTCGATCGACTCGGGTGGGTTGGTCTCGGAGTCACACTTGACGTAGAACGCCTGATCGGCAGTTGCGCCGAACAACGCGCCGTCGCGCCACAGCCCACGAAGGAACGAACCAACGGTCCGCTTGAGCCCTTCCCAGAGCTTTTGGTCGTTCGGCTCGAAGACTGCGAACTGGGTGCCGTTCATGATCGCGGTCTCGATCATGTTGAAAAGTCGACGCACGTTGATGTAGGTCCAGTCGGTGTTCGACGACAGGGTGCGAGCACCCCAGACGCGGATACCGCGGGTTCCGAACGGGCGGATGCAGTTGATCCCCATCGGGTTGAGCAGACCCTGCTCGCCCTTGGTGATGTTCTTCTCGACATCGAGAGCACCACGAACGACCTCGTTGGCCGGAGCCTTCCAGACGCCGCGAGTGTCATCAGTACGAGCCCAGATACCGGCCATGTGGCCGCTCGGCGGAACCATGATCTCGGTGTCGCCGTTGGTTGCGGCAGGGTTCGAGACTTTGATCCACGGGTAGTAGAACGCCGCGAACTGGCTGTCGTACATGGCGACGTCGGCGCGCCATTCCTTGACCTGCTGGGGCGACATGCCGGGAGGCGCATCGAGCACGGCCATCCGGTTGGCCTGACCCTCACAGTGGTTGATCAGCGCAAGCTGCACCGACTTCCACATGTTGAGGTCCACGCTGCCGTCTTCCTTGGTGGCGGCCGTGACCAGGTCGGGCACGATGACCATGGTGACGTCATCTGCGATGACCAAACCATTGATGCCGGTACGGGCAGTCTCTGAGCCAGAGAACGCACGCCCGGAAACCGGGGTCGCCGTGGCCGGTGCGGGCTCGATCGAGTACACGCCGGCCGGGATGGAGGCGAGATCGTTGACCAACTTGGTCGTATCGATCTTGGTCGCCAACTTGACCTTGGTGGACTCTGCGTTGACGATTGTCTCTGCCTGGCGAGCGCCGGCCCCGAGGGTGAGGCCTGGGAAGGTCTCGACGATCTTGCCGCCCTCGACAACCTCGATGGTGAACGTCGGCGCATCGTCGTCGGATGCATCCGCTGCTGGCGCCTCTGGCGTGACGGCGAGCGAGATCGGCGCACCGGGCTCGACCGTGGTCACTTCCAGCGCCGGCCCGAGGCTACGGTCCGCTGACGGGAGGGCACGGGTGCCGCTCTCGGTGGCTGGCGTGCTGTTCGGGATACGAACGATGTAGGCCAAGCTGCCGCCGTTGTTGAAGTATCCGTACACGGAATGCGGCAGCATGATGCCGGGCGCAAAGCCGCCGTACAGACCTTCGAATTGGGTCCAGTTGGTCACGAGCCGGGGCTTGACACCTTCCGGATCGGTCGGATCATCGGTCGGCGCTTTCGCTGTAAAGCCGACGAACGCTGCGACAGCCGTTGCCCCGGCTGACAGCGTCGCTGAACTGGACGGCACCTCTTCTACATAGACGCCAGGCGTCAGGTATGTTGCGGCCACTATCGCATCCCCTTCGTTGAACTCATTGCGTGCTGGTTATTTCGTCGGAAACCGACGCTCGAAATCTGCTTACATTTCTGAACCACAATGCAGTTGACGATTTCCCGCTCGACAACGTCCCAGTTCGCACCGCCGTCCCGATTCGATCTGCCCGATCGGGGCTTTGAGGCCAACTGTTGGTCACCATAGCAAGCTTGCGTTCGCTATGCGAGAAGTTCTTACCACAGTTATTCGTCTGTTCACCGTGTCGAAGCGTTATTGCTGCATCACAGATGCATGGATGACACCGGCGACGATCGACGAACGTGGCTCGCAGGGTAGACGAAGTGAACGATGTAACGAAAATTCTAGGGAATTGTTACGGTGGGCTCGCCGCCAAAAGTGATCGATATGGCGCCTCCGTAGGCACAGACGCACTTCGAGGAGTTGTTGAGTGCGGGGAACTTGGCGATCATCACGGTCGGTGATCCCGGCGCCCATGGTCCTGGCAGAACGGGGATGCACGGACCAGGAGTCAGCACCCCGAGAGCAGCGGCCGTCAGCGCCGCGGTGAGCGGGTTGGCCAGGCTGAGGCAGGTTCCGAACGGCATCACGTTCGCCATTGGCTTGTTGTCCATGATGTTCGCGGCAGGCTTCTTGCCCATCGTCGTCTTGTTCAGGGGCAACACCATCAGCACCGATGGAACGAGTCCCATCGAGCACATTGTGTTGGCTGACATGACGACGGGCATTCCCATGACCCGGACTGTAATCCGGCTGTCAACTCGCCGCGGGGTTGCGGCAGTTGTACTCAGCAGGTGAAATAGGGCATGGCGTGGAACTTTTTGCAGATCGTCGAGCTCGGTGCCGAGTCCGGCGATCTCTATCCGGTCGCGAACGGCCGTGGTATCGGATTCGAACTGTCGGACCTCGACACCAACGGTTCGGTCACTTCGATCGCCGGCATCAAGGTCGCCCGTCGAACCGGCGCGGGTCAGTGGGAGCCGAGTCTCAACGTCTTGCGAACTGCTGGCCGACTACTGATCACCGACGGCCGAATTGCGGCGACGTTCGACAAGTTCGTGCCGAAAGATCATTCATCGTTCGAGCCGTTATACGTCGTTCACCCCGACGGCACCGGCAATCGGCGTCCGAAGCAGATGCTGCTCGGACATGTGCCGTTGGTCAGCGTCCGCGAAGTCGGTGTCCGCTCGCAGTTGGCGGGGTCTGGTCAGTCTGCGCGCAAACGAGCCGACACGGACCTCGCCAGCCTGATCATCTCAGCCATCGACGAGAGCGGCGAACGCAGTGATGAGGGCTTCGGCGATCAGGTCGAGATCGAGATCATGCTGGCCACCGAAGTCGACGCGATCGCACTCGGCAACGACGTGTTGTCACGCGCCGTGTTGGCCAAGGTGACCAGCGCCGAGCTCACCGTCGACCAACCAACCCGCCAACGATGGTCCAACCTGATTCACGTCGGCTTGACGCCAAATCCTGGCGACCGGCACGTCGTTGGGTTGGACCCCGACGGCGTCGCGCCTCGGGTACGTCGCCGCAACCCCGTGGCCCACGGCGGTTCGTCATCCAGCGGGTTGTCCAGCGCACTGTCCAGCGCGTTGACTCCACCGACCGACACGTCACCAGTCCCGACGATGCGGCCGACGCCAGCCTTCCCCATGCCAACCACCCAACCGGCAATCGAACCTGAAACCCTTCGGCCGGTGCCCCAACCGTCGCCCGCGCCCGAGCCCGCGCCCGAGGCACCGCAGCCGGTGCGCGGACTCCCTGATCCGCTGCTGCCGGCTCCGCCGCCGCCCGGTACGACGGCACAGTGGCGCGTGGATCCGTTTCGCCGCTTCGAGTTGCGGTTCTGGGACGGTTTCGGCTGGACCGAACACGTCCATAACAAGGGCGCTCAGGGTACCGATCCACCTCATTGAATCGTCTTCCGATACGAGAGTTGATTTACGCCGCTTACACGATCGATCCCTACAAGGCGTGATCGTGCAAGCGCGATCACGCCAAGCCTCGTCGGCGAGTAACCACCGACGCCACAGACGCCATCGACGCCATGACTCCTGCGGTGGCGAGACCCAGCGTGATCCGGTCCAGCAGTTGCACCGCGCGGCCGATATCGGCCGGTCCGGCTGGTCGACCGTCGCCGAGCACCCCCCGACTCTCGACGACACCGCCGTAGCGGTTGTCGCCACCGAGGCGGATTCCGAGCGCGGCCGCAAAGGCTGATTCGATCACGCCGCCGTTGGGTGACGGGTGCTGGTGCGCATCTCGTCGCACGACCGTCGCAACGGCGCGCGCCGAGCGCGGGTTCAACGCAACCACCAACATCGCCGCAAGGCGAGCAGGCATGAAATTTGCGACGTCGTCGAGGCGGGCACTCGCCCATCCGAACCGTTCGTACCGGGGTGAGTGGTGGCCGACCATTGCATCAAGGGTGTTCACCGCCCGATGCGCCAACACCAACGGTGCGCCGCCCACGAGCGCCCAGAACACTGGCGCGACGACCGCGTCGACACAGTTCTCGGCAACAGATTCGACAACGGCGCGGGAGATCTCAGACTCGGTCAGACCCGTCGGTGATCGTCCGACCAGCGACGGCAACCGAACCCTCGCACCATCGAGGTCGCCGACAAGCAGAAGTTCGCCGATCGCATTGGCCTCGCGACCGAGCATCCGTCCGGCCACCGCGATCGAGGTCGCCAAGGCTGTCGCTGGTGCTGCACCGAGCAGCCGCCGAGCCACCATCCCGACTGCCGCCGCCGTGCCGACGCCGACCACGCAATAGACCGAACCGTTCAAGCGATCGTCTCGATAAATCCGACGCTCGAGGCGAACCATGGCCTGGCCGAACCGGGCGACCGGATGGATCGCCAGTGGCGGCTCGCCGGCGAACCGGTCCACGATCAGTCCCCACGCGATCGAGGGTCCAGCGGTCCGGCACGGCATTCGAAGCACCCAACGACGCTACCCGTCGACGTTTGCGGCTGGATCGGTACGGATCGTCGAATCCGCCGACTGCAAACGCCGGCGCAGGACGGGGGCGCAGACGAAGGCGCGGCCAACCGACCACCGGCACCCTGTTACGTTCGGTGAATGACCATCCAGCCAGAATCTCAGATCAACGAACGGACCGGCCTCTCGCGCCGCGACATGGTGCTCGGAATCGGCGCAATCGCGGGGGCGACCGCGGCCTTTGGTTCGTTGCCGGGAACTGCCGCGAGCGCGGCGCCGTTGGCATCAGGGGCGCCTCGACCCGAAGTGCTCGGCACGATCAAGCCGTTCCTCAGCTATGTCGGCATCGACGCATTGGCGTTCGATACCTACGCCTTCGGGCCGGGGAACGAGCGCTTCTACGAGGAGTTGACCGGCATGAACGCATTGACCCCGCCCGATCGACTGGCCGCACCTTTGTCGATCCCGGCCGGTTCGGTCATCCAGCAACTCAACGTCGCCTACCAGGGCCAGCCGATCCTGGAAATCTTCCGTCGCCAGTTGGCGACTCCGGTGCCAGCCCTGATGCCGTTTCAACAGACGCTGGCCGCTGGCGGCGGGGCGAAGACTCAGACGATCGAGTTGGCATCGCCGATTACGATCGATGCAACCAGCACCTACACCGTCCAATTCTTCACCAGCCCCGGTGCGAGCGTGTACGGCGTGACGGTGGGCTATCTCCCGCCGACGCAAGCATTCACCCCGTTCGTCGGCGTGCCACGCATCCTCGATACTCGCGAGCCGGCTGGCGGCGGCAAGCTCAACCCGGGTGAGGAGCGCACCATTGCGCTCGGCTTCCCCGGCGCTCGCGGCGCAGTGATCAACCTCACCGTCACCGACACCGAGGGCGCCGGATTCGTCTCGGTCAATCCGGCCAATATTGCGTACCCCGGCAACTCCAGCATCAACTGGACAACAACGGGTCAGAACACCGCCAACGGCGTCATCACTGCGATGGATGCGTCCGGCCAGATCAAGATCCGCGGTGGCGCAAACCGGACCCACGTCGTCATCGACCGGATCGGCTGGTTGCTCTAAATTCCTCGGCGAATGGTCTGATCGAGTCGGAATTGATGAAAATATTCGGAAAAGCCACCGACACCGATTGTTCAACGCACCAGCAGAAACAGGGCATGGCTATTCTTCAATAGCCATGCCAAGCCTGCAGGAACGCGTCGATCAAAAGGATCGGGCCTCATTCGTTGGTCGGCGCGCTGAACTTGACATCTTCGACGCAATTCTGACGGGTCAGAACCCGGCCAGCGTGGTCCATGTCAGCGGCCCAGCGGGCATCGGCAAGAGCACACTGCTGCGCGAAGTCGCCCGTCGGGCGCGTGCCCTTGGATACTCGGTTCGTTCGCTGGAAGGCCGCGATCTGCCCCCGTTTCCGGAAGCACTCGAGTACGCACTCGGCGACATCTCCACGTCATCGGGCCCAGTACCAGATCAACCCTCGGATCAAATTCCCGAACCCAGGCTGCTGATCATCATCGATTCGTACGAACTCGTTGGGTCACTGGATGGCCACCTTCGCAACAACATCGTGCCAGCTCTTCCAGAATCCGCTGTCGTGGTCTTGTGCGGTCGTACCCGGCCCGGTCCGCAATGGTTCGAAGGTGGTTGGGACGCCGTCTCACGGTCCATCGAAATCGAAGGAATCGACCACGACGACGCCGTTGCCCTGATCCGCTACCACGGCCTCGCCGAGCAATCCGTGATCGACGATCTCGTTCGGCGCAGCGTCGGGTCGCCGCTGGCGCTCGTGGTCGGGGCCCAGGCGGGCGGTGTCGGGTCGATGGCGGATCTCGTCGACCGCCTGCTCGGCACCGAGGCCGATCCTCGACGGGCGCGGGCTCTGAGCGTCGCATCGCTCGCCAGGGTCACGACGCCGGAACTGCTGGAAGCAGTGCTTCCATCCGACGATCCACACGACAACTACAAATGGCTCGCCGATCGGTCTTTCGCCGAGCCGCTCGCCGACGGGGTAGCGCTGCACGCACTCGTTGCCCAGTCAGTTCGAGACGCGCTCCGCCGTCACGATCCGGCAGGCGAGGGAGCCCTTCGACGCAGGGTTGCCGATCACCTTTATCAGCGCGCCCTCGCCGGCCAGTTCTCGCTGTCGACCGACCTCCAGCATCTGGTCGTCGACCAGACCGTTCGTTGGGGGTACTCCCTCGATGTCGGAAGCCGCTATCGCATCGACTCCGTCCGGCCCGGCGATGCGGCCACTGTCGGCGGAATCCTGCGGTCGGTCGGCGTCGGCGCATGGTGGGACCTGACTGAGGTCTTCTTCACCGACCACCCCGAGTGCACAGGCGTCGTACGCGACAGCAATGACCACATCGGCGGCTACTACGTCGCCGTGTCACCGGTGAATCCGCCAGCGGCAGCGGTCAGTGATGTCTTGTTGGGGCCGTGGCTTCGTCACGCTCAGGAGGTTCTGAAGACCCACTCTGCCGTGCTCTGGCGCGAGGCCGTGGATCTCACCGGACAGATGGGCGAGGTCACATCGCTGCTCGGAGCCGCCGGCATCATGGGGTCCGGGGTCGTCAATCCTCGCTACGGCTATCTGCCGATCTCACCGGCGCTGCCGGCGGCGCTGGCATTCAGCGAGACGCTGGGTGCCAAGCACATTCCTGAACTGGACATCGTGGCCGGGGGAATGGACCTGCAGTGCCATCTGATCGACTTCGGCCCGCACGGCGTACTGGGGTTCCAGCGCGACTGGGTGTACCGCGAGTCGGGTGCCCTGCCACCAA
The DNA here is from genome assembly GCA_031422355.1 of Actinomycetes bacterium. Lineage (GTDB taxonomy): Bacteria > Actinomycetota > Acidimicrobiia > Acidimicrobiales > Ilumatobacteraceae > WLMZ01. The sequence continues at coordinate 4,622 of JANOQU010000604.1, read as the reverse complement.
AGCATGCAGACGATGACGATCACGACCACGACCAGAGTCAGCTGATCCGGCTCCTTCGTGACCCAGCTGCGCTCGCTCACGGTCCCGAATGGCTGGGCTCGGTGCCATCCGAACGCACCGAACGGCTTCGCGAACTCGTTCGTGAAGCGCTGCAAGTCTTCAGCCAGTCGAGCGACGATCAACTCGCGCTGACGATCGTCACGGCGGCCTATCTCGACGAACTCGCACCACACGAAACGATCGCCCGCCGCCTGCACCTCAGCAGATCGGCGTACTTTCGTCGATTACAAGCCGCAACGGCCCGCCTCGGCGACGAACTCGCTGCGCGTCGCCGTCACAATCGGGACTGATCACCATCGGGCTGCCGGAGGCTTGACAGCGAGAGGGTGAGACGTCAGACAGCCTGGCCGACAAAGAGTGTCTCGTAGCCCAGGCGACGCGAAAGGTCGGCCTGGATACTGTCGCAGGTCACGAGTTGAGCCGCGTGAAGCGCTGCTTCCGCCACGATCCACCGATCGTTCATCCCGAGTCTCAGCCCCCACGTTGCTGCCTTTGCACTCACCTGCGCATAGGCCTTTGCCAGAAGCTCAGGTTGCACAGCCCCGCGCATTTCGGTGATCTTGGCGTAGAAGTCCACTGTCTGTTGGCGATCGCTCCGTGTTCGTTTGCCCGTCGCTGCCTCGACGCCATGCCGAAGCTCGCCGAGAACGAACATTGAGCCAGTCGACGGACCGCCATGTCGCTCAACGATGCTCAGGATCTCGAGGTTGCCGCGCTCGGCTGCCGTCAGCACGGCGGAGGTATCAAGCACAAATGCCCTACTCATGGTCGTCCTCAAGATCGATCGCTGCTTGATTGTCCGCTTCCAGCAACTCCAACATCCCGGTGTCGTGTCGAGGAAGCTCGGCGGCCCATGCCGCAACGCGTGCTGACCAGTCACCAACGATTGGTTTGATGACCGCTACTCGGAGGCCTCGATTGGTCAGATACACCTCGTCCTCGGCCTGGATTGCTTGGAGAACTCGGCCGGTATGGTTGCGTAACTCTCGCATCGAAATTTCGGTCGCCATACATCCATCGTAGCATCTGTTTGAAATGTGCTACAGCAAGGTTGAGTGGGTCGTCGTCACAATCGGGACTGAACCGGGACTGACAGACCAGCTGTCGGCGTGCTCCCATGGGACCAGGCCCGGTGGCTGATCGACCCCACGGTCGGCTCCGGGCCCCGCACCGTCCGCCCCGGCCGGTGGAACTGTCTTCTCATTGGTCGAAAGGGAGACGTCTCATGAATGTTGGCTTGAAGAGCGGGCTCGGGCGGTTCGCCGCCATCACCATCATGTCGAGTGCGATCGTGGTCGCTCCATGGGCCGCCGAACAAGCTTCAGCAGCGGCCCTTGTCAGTCCACCGACGAGGCTCTACATGGCACCGACGGGCGCCACATTGGCAGCCGAACTCCTGGGTGTTCCCATCGGCACGATGGAGTTCTCGATGGGTCAGACCGACATCATCTCCGGCGATAACCGATTTCTGCAGGTCACCGGAGAAATCGGACCTCAAGGTTGCGCTCCAGAATTCGCCAACGACTGGGACATCGACGACTGCCCGCGGGTGCAGCTCGCGGTGTCCCACGGTCTGCTCGCAATCGGGTCGGCCACAACCGAGTTCCACAAGGACCCAATGGGCGACCCAGATCCGACCCAACCCGTCTACGTCCTGGCGGGCGGGGCGATCATCGACCAGATCACAAATCCGCCGGACAACCCCAGCCCGCTGATCCACATCAACGGAACGGAAGAGGCATTGAATGCGGCCCTGGAGAACCTGACGTATACGCCAGCGGCCGGCTATTACTTCACCGGCAGCAATCCCGAGGCACTGACCATCGATGTCGTATCCGGCGAGCCGATGGGCCCGTCCCAGACCGGCTACCAAGTAGATATCAAAGTTCTCAGTAGCAACGATTTCCCCAGCGTCGACGGCCCGATGGGTCCAATCAGCGCTGATGCCGAGCTCGAAGAAATCATCCTCGGCTTCACCGCTGCCGATGAGGACAACGACGAAAACGTCGATGGCGCGCAAGCGACGCCGCCGATTCCGCCGCCGGACCCGATCGATGGCGCGAACAACCGGATGCTGTTGATCGGCGTCCTGGAATGCGGGATGCCGATCCTGCCCAATCAGGGCTTCCACTTCCAGGGGGGCATTTTCGAGGCCGACGACCCATCGGTCGACGACGTGAACGACTTGCTCGACAAGGTCTACGACGTGGCCGGCAATCCGCTGATCGAGGAGGCCGTCGACAAAATCCTGGACGGCATCGAGCTGATCAAGCCGGGACTGACAACGATGCCATTGGCAACCAGCCAACCGTTCGCCTACACCACGGGCTTCGCCGGCGTCAGCACGATGGTCGAGGTCCAGTACGCCCTCGCCGAGATCAGCTTCCTCCACGACGCGCCGAACGACTCGTGCGATCTCACCACCATCGTGTCGGACCTCGGCAATAACGGGTTGCCACTGCAGTACGTCGGCAATCCGCCGACCGGCTTCGAGATCCCCTTCGCCGGCTTCGACGTCCATGAGCTCCAGATCACGACCGGCCCGCTGCAGGAGATCGACGCCAGCTTCGCGGGGCCTGTGTTCGTCAACGAGGGTGACACCGCCACGGCCACGATCAACATCACTCCTGCGATCCATCCAGCATTCGACCTGATCATCGCCGCCGGCGCTCCGGGGACCGCCACCCACCCACCCGATGCTGACGCCGACTACCAGAACCTGTCGAATCTGACCGTCCAGGTGATGGCCGACCAGACGTCAGTCGTCATCGCCGACACCAACGCACTGAACGACACTGACCCAGAAGGGCCCGAGACGTTTTCGTATCTCCTCACCCCCCCGGCCGACTCCCCGATCGGCTGGATCGTCCAATCGGCAGCTCCGGCGGCGTTGGTGACGATCATCGATGACGACGATGCCGACCGAGAAATCACGGCGATCTCGAACCCGACCGTTAACGAAGGAAACGCGGGCACCACAAACCTCTCATTCGTCCTGACCCTGGACGGACCTGCCGATGGCAACGAGAGCGTCATGTTCGACACCGCAGACGGCACCGCCACCGATGCCAACAACGACTACGAACCGGTCACCAACCAGCTCGTCACGTTCGCTCCCGGCGCAACGACGGCGACCGTCAACGTGACCGTCAATGGCGATGTGGCGCTGGAGAACACCGAACCCCGCACGGTCTCGATCGACACCCCCCCGAATGTGACCATGGGTGACGGCGGCGCAACTGGCACGATCGCCGCCGACGACTTCCGGACCATCACCGCAATCTCCAACCCAACCGTCTCCGAAGGCGACGCTGGCGCGACGACGATGACGTTCACACTCACCCTCGACGGGCCAGCCCTTGGCAACGAGACCGTTCAGGCCGACACCGCAGACGGCACCGCCACCGATGCGGACAACGACTACGAACCGGTCACCGATCAGGTGGTCACCTTTGCCGCCGCTGCCACAACCGCAACAGTGGATGTGACGGTCAACGGCGACACCACGTTCGAGTCGAATCAGCAACTGACGCTGAACATCAATACGCCCGTGAACGTGAACATCGGCGACAACGTCGCGACCGGCACGATCACCAACGACGACGTGCGCTCGATCATCTCGGTTTCAGACCCGACCGTCACCGAGGGCAACGCTGGGACGACGACGCTGGCGTTCACGGTGACCCTTGACGGACCGGCCGTTGGCAACGAAACCGTGCAGGCCGACACCGCCGACGGATCCGCGACCGATGCCGACAACGACTACGAGCCACTGACCAACCAAGTCGTCACATTCGCAAATGGTGCGACGACCGCAATCGTCAACGTCACAGTCAACGGTGACACCGACGTCGAAATCGACGAGACCGTCACGCTGAATCTCGACACGCCGATGAACGTCAGCATTGGCGACTCGACCGCAACGGGCACGATCGGCGACGACGACAATCCGATTCGGACGATCACTTCGATCTCGGACCCAACCATCATCGAAGGCGACATCGGGACGACGATGATGATCTTCACCCTCACGTTGAATGCGCCAACGATCGGCGCCGCCACCGTCATCGCTGCGACGTCGGACGGTTCGGCGACGACAGCGGACGCCGACTACGTGCCCATAAGCAACCAGGTGGTCACGTTCGGTCCCGGCGACCTGACAGCGACCGTCGTCGTCTCAGTCGCTGGCGACACCGACGTCGAGATCGACGAGTCGTTCACACTCTCGATCGGCTCACCGATGAACGTGACGATCGGCGACAGCGCCGCCACTGGCACCATCACCAACGACGACGTGCCCATCATTCCCCCGGTGACGGTCACGTCGATCTCGGACCCAACCGTGACCGAGGGCAATGCCGGCACCACCACCCTCTCGTTCACCCTGACCCTCGATGGTCCCGCGAACGGGACCGAAAGTCTCCAGGTGGTGCCGGATCCGGCGACGGCTGCGGCCAGTGTGCCGCCTGCGGTCGAGGCTGCGAGTGACACGTCGGTGTTGGTGAAGCCGGTCACGGGTTCGCTGAAGACGACTGCGAACACGATCGGTGCCGTCGACGTGG
>JANOQU010000603.1:0-2940 GCA_031422355.1 Actinomycetes bacterium | reverse complement strand
GCTTATAGACGGTAAGGACGGCGCCTCGAACGAGGTTCTGCAGGATCGCGCCCTCGCGACCTTCTTCAATCGACTCGATCTCGATTTTCCCCGATGTCGACGCTGCAATTGCCCCGAGATCGCAGACCCGCGGAACCACTTCGCGCTCGCCGGCGCGCAGGCCGCGCCGGAGCGCATTGGCCGCCAGCACCTCGCCATTGCTGACCGACAACCGAACCGACACCCCACTTCGCTGATTGACGTGGGTGCTCTCGCGTGCGAGATGGCTGAGATTTGCGATGACTTCTTCCATGTAGTCCGGCATAGAAACCTTGACGTCACCGACACTCGGCGGACGCGATTCCTGACGCATGATCGCGACCTCGGTCTCAATCTCGAGGGGATAGTGAGTGCGGATCTGACTACCGAACCGGTCCTTCAACGGGGTGATGATGCGTCCTCTGTTGGTGTAATCATCGGGGTTCGCGGAAGCCAGCAGGATGACATCGAGCGGCAGCCGAATCTTGTAACCGCGAACCTGAACGTCTCGTTCTTCGAGCACATTGAGAAGGCCGACCTGGATCCGCTCCGCCAGATCGGGGATCTCGTTGATCGCGAAGATGCCCCGATTGGTACGCGGCACGAGTCCGTAATGGAGCGTGAGTTCGTCGCTCAGGTACCGACCTTCCGCGACCTTGATCGGGTCCACTTCACCGATCAGGTCCGCGATCGAGGTATCTGGCGTTGCCAACTTCTCGCCGAAGCGCTCATCACGATGCACCCACGTGATCGGCGTGTCGTCGCCGTGGGCCACGACGAGGTCGCGGGCGTGCTTGGACACGGGGGCGTAGGGGTCATCGTTGATCTCGCTGCCGGCAACGATCGGCATCCACTCGTCGAGCAAGCCTGTCAACGAACGGATCATCCGCGTCTTTGCCTGTCCGCGCTCGCCCAGGAAGATGATGTCGTGGCCGGCCAGCAACGCATTTTCAAGCTGCGGCATCACCGTGTCTTGGTAACCCATCACGCCGTCGAAGAGTTGCTCACCGGCTGAAATCTTGGCCACAGCGTTGCGGCGAATCTCTTCCTTGACCGGGATCGACTCCCATCCGGATGCCTTCAGTTCACCAAGCGTGGATGCCAACTGCGTCATGGACCGAAGATAGCCAAGATCCCTTCGATATGCACTGTGGTGCGGCAACGCTCGCCGCTGACCAAGGACGCTTAAACTCGCCCCGAAGCCGACCGGGCGAGCCGGGGTAGGCTCGGTCGGCATGGAACTGACGGGTGTCTGGCGAGCAGCGGCGGCAGACGACCAACTCCGCCGGACCGCCGTCGGGCTCGACTTCGATGATCATTCCTGGTCTGAGGTAGCGGTTCCTGGCCACTGGAGAAACGAACCAGCCTTTGCCGAGAGCGACGGACCGCTTCTGCTGCGCAACCACTTCGACCTACCAATCCCGAACGACAACGAGCGGGCCTGGATCGTGCTCGGCGGCGTCTTCTATCAAGCCGATGTCTGGTTCGACGGCGCATACGTTGGGGACCCCGAAGGCTATTTCTTCCCTCATTCCTTCGACGTCACCCAACTCGCTCGGCTCGCAACGGGGCATGTCCTGGCGCTCGAAGTTGCGTGCACTCCGAACAAATCCCACCGTGGCCGACGAAACATCACGGGTGTGTTCCAGCAGTGGAACGCCGCTGACCCGTTCTGGAACCCGGGAGGCCTGTGGAAACCAGTTCAGATCGAGACCACCGGCTCGGTGCGGCTCGATCGATTGCGTGTGCTGTGCCGCGATGCCAACGAGGCCAGAGCCCATGTGCGCTTGCACGGTCGACTCGACAGCGACGAGCCTCGTCGGGTCCGGATCCGAACCACGGTCACCAGCCCGGGACGTCCACCGGAGGTCCTGTCAGAAATCGAGCAGTCACTGGCCAGGGGGACCAACGAGGTCGGCTGGAATCTCGATGTCGAGAGCCCGATGCTGTGGTGGCCATGGTCGCTCGGCGAACAGCCGTTGACCGACGTCTTGGTCGAGGTGATCGTCGATGGCGAGGTCAGCCATTCTCGCTCGGTCCGAACGGGTCTGCGCGAGGTGGCGATGCAGGACTGGGTGTTCTCGGTCAATGGCGAGCGGTTGTTCCTGAAGGGCGCAAACCTTGCACCGACACGGCTCGACATCGCGTCGGTCACTCCCGACGAGTTCCGTCGAGATGTCGAGTTGGCTCGAGAGGCGGGCCTCGATCTGCTGCGAGTTCACTCCCACATCTCCGCCGCGCCGCTCTACGACGCTGCCGACGAATTGGGGATGCTGCTATGGCAGGACTTCCCGCTGCAGTGGTCGTACGCGCGTGACGTGCGCAGAGGAGCCGTGAGTCAGGCCACCGAGGCGGTGTTCGAACTCGGCCACCACCCATCGATCCTCACGTGGTGCGCACACAACGAACCGTCTGGTGCAGCCGTCGGCGCTCACAGCGGCGCCTCGACTTGGAAGGCTGCTGCACGATATATCGTCGGCCAGCAACTGCCGTCGTGGAACAAGAACATCCTCGACCGCTGGATCAAGCGTGCATTCGAAAAGGCCGACGAGACCCGACCAACGACCGCTCACAGCGGCGTGATGCCACACATTCCCGAAGTTGGCGGCAGCGATAGCCACCTCTATTTCGGCTGGTATCACGGCCACGAGCGGGATCTCCCCGGCTTCGCAGCCACGGTGCCGAGAATGATCCGATTCGTCAGCGAGTTCGGGGCGCAGGCGGTGCCGACCAGTAGTGAGTTCATCGACGCCAGTGGTTGGCCGGCGATGGATTGGAATCTTCTCGAAGAACGCTCCGGGCTCCAGCGAGCAGTTCTCGAACGGTACGTTCAGCCAGCCTCGTACGCAACGTTCGACCAGTGGCGCGATGCGACGCAGCACTACCAGGCCGATCTCCTACGCCATCACATCGAGACGCTTC
>JANOQU010000602.1:0-3984 GCA_031422355.1 Actinomycetes bacterium | reverse complement strand
CCCGCGGCTGGTTCCTGTTTCATCGCTGTCATATGGACGGCAGTGGCATGAAACACGCCGCCGAGCGCTCGGGCCCTACTCGGGGCCTTCTCGGCGACTACTCCAGAACGACGGCGGAGACGTCGAAGAGATAGTGGATGTAACCCTGCAGGTTGTAGGTCTTGATCTGATCGTCGGCGCCCAGTTTGATCAGGGCCATGTTGGGCACGTTGGCACCCTCGACGACATTGATGTTGCTGGCGAGTGGCCGCGAGACATCGCTCGGAAAAACGGTGACGAAGGTTGAGACAGGAATCGTTGGCGCCGTGCGACTGAGCCCGGTGCCTGTCAAGTTGCCGAGCAGGGCGATCTGGTTGCCGACCGGTTGACCATCGAGCAACACCGACGCGACGAACTGGCTGAAGCTCCAACCCTCGGTCTGGGCAGGTCCGAGTGCCGCGTTACCGAACGATGGCTCGCGAGTGTCGAACGAGCGGAACGGCGCAGTCAACGGGATCACTCGACCGAGGCGCGTCGTCGGATCCTGGTTGGCCTTCATGTAGCCAACGACATCGACGGCGAGGTGGGTCTGCCCGGTGAGGTTGAAGAGTCGAATCATTCCATCGACATTGGTGACCGGGACTATGACCAGGTTGGCCTTGATCTGCCCCGCAGTCAGGTTTAAATTCGACGTCGTCGGATTCGTCACCGGGGTCTCGGGTACGACGCTGACGTAGGTACTGTTGCTACCCGTCAGGTTGTTGATTCCAGTCACGTTCAGGACGACGCCGACGACGTCAGGGCTGTTCGGGACCACATCAGTGATCGTCGGGTTTTGCGAATCAGCGCCACGGATCGGTACGGCAACGATCGTTCCCTGTCCGAGCGGCAGTTGTCCCGGATTGAAGATTGCCTCGCGCGAGTCGTAGATCCGGGCTGGACCGACGGGGACGAGTCGCGCCCCGTTGGTGACGTAGGTACTGGTCGAGAACCAGCCGAAAACATCGATCAGGACGTGGGCCGTGCCAGCGATTGGCGTCACAAGTTTCAGCGTGAGCTTGCCGTTCGCACCGACGGTCTGGACCGACAGGTTCGGCACGGTCTGGTTGGCGGCGTAATTGAGCACGCTCGAAATGCCTGGGGCCGAACCCGACGGGTACGCCGTCAGATATCCAACCTTGGTTGGTTCGGTGACCGTGATGCTGATCGCTACGGCCAGCACATCGGCTGGATTGGCCGGGACACCACCTTGACCAAGGATCTGCACGTCGACGACGCCGCCGACGGAATTGGTTACGATCACACCCGGAGTGGCGTTGATTCCAGGAGCACGGGTGTCGAAGATTCGCGCCGGTGTCAGCGGGTGGTACTCGCCGCCGGCACCGAGGCCCGCGGCGTGGACAGCGGGGATTGGCGCGATGGTCGAGGCGAGCGATGTCGTGAGGACGGACGCAAACAGACCACCGATGACCACGAGTCCTCTGCGACGACGATTGTTCATGCGTTCAGGCTCCTTGGGTTACGCCCAGGCGGCATCATAACCGCCCGCAGCACTCGCACAACCGCGCCAAGCGGTTGATTGATCTCGTTCAGAAGGTCGGCGGAATCGATTGTGACTCGATCAGTGATGTCAGCCGGGTGTGCTCCGCGCTTTCAACGTGGGTTGCCTCGTCGATCAGCATCACCGGAATGTCATCGCGCACCGCGTATGCCAACTGCAGGCGCGGGTTGTAAAGCGTTGACTCAGAAACGAGGTAGTACAGGGGCCCCTTGTCCTTCGGGCAGGCGAGAATGTCGAGAAGTCGTTGGTCAAGAGCCATAAATCGACGGTCCTTTGCAGTTAAGCGCTGGTGATCAGCGAGAGCAGTTCGGCGACGTGTTGGTCGCACTCATTGCGGTTTGGAGCTTCGAGGTTGAGCCGCAGCAACGGTTCTGTGTTCGACGGCCGCAGGTTGAACCACCACGGCCCGCAGTCGACCGTCAAACCATCGAGATAGTCCTGCTGCGCCGACGCAAAATGTTCGGCGACCATCGCAATCACGGCTGCCGTGTCGTCGACCTGAGTATTGATCTCTCCACTCGACGAATAGCGCTCGTAAGGCTTACGCAACACCGACAGATCCTGTTGCGCCCGGCTGACCTCGTCGAGCATCAACATCGTCGCGATCAGCCCACTGTCGGCGCGATAGTTGTCGAGGAAGTAATAGTGAGCGGAATGCTCGCCGCCGAAAACGGCACCGGTCTCGGCCATGATCTGCTTGATGATCGAGTGGCCGACTCGGGTGCGAACGGGTACCCCGCCAGCCTCGCGAATGACTTCGGGAACTGCTCGGGAGCAGATCAGGTTGTAGAGCACCGTGGCGCCGGGATTCTTACGCAACACACTGGAGGCCAAAATCGCCGTCGTGGTGGATCCGCTGATCCCACGACCCTGCTCGTCGACGACGAAGACACGATCGGCGTCTCCGTCGAAGGCAAGCCCAATATCGAAACCGCCCGACACAACTCGAGCTTGGAGGTCTCGCTGATTGGCTGGCTGCAACGGATCCGCCGGATGATTCGGAAACGTTCCGTCGAGTTCGCCGTACATGATTTCCAGATCGATCAACGGCAAGCGCTCGAACACGGCTGGGACGACGAGTCCGCCCATCCCGTTGGCAGTGTCGGCAACGATGCGCAGCGGACGAAGCTTGTCGACGTCGACGAATGACACGACATGGTCGACGAACGCTGAGAGAAGATTGCGATGCGTGGATCGACCGGTGCGCTCGGCCGGAAGCGGTCCATTGCCGTCCAAGACTGACTGTGCAATGGCCTTGATCTCGAACAGACCGGTGTCGGCGCCGACAGGACGGGCCCCCGAAAGGCACAGTTTCACGCCGTTGTACTGCGCAGGATTGTGTGAGGCGGTGAACATCGCACCCGGAGCATCGAGGCGGCCGGCGGCGAAGTAGAGCAGATCGGTGGACGCCAGACCGAGCAGAACGACATCGACCCCCTGTTCCATCACGCCGCGAGCGAAAGCGTCGACCAACTCAGGGCCTGACGGGCGCATGTCATTGGCGACGATCAGATGTTGTGCCTTGGTGAACGAGGCGAAGGCGACGCCGAGCGCATGAGCGACCGCTGTGTCGATCTGATCGGGGACGGTGCCACGAATGTCGTACGCCTTCACGATCGCGTCGAGTTGCGTGTTTCTGGGTAAATCGTGCTCGGACATGACTGCCAGACCTTATCGGGGCGGCTCGACAACGCCGGGCACCCCGGCTTCGGGCAACCCGTCCGCTGGTGTGGAGTCGACGTCCACTGCGTCGACGTCCACTGCATCGACGTCCACTGCGTCGACGTCCACTGCATCGACGTCCACTGCGTCGGCGTCCGTCAAGACCTGCATCGGCGTCCATGGAAGATCCAAGTCCGCAGCCGGATCAGTCACCGGAGTCGGATGTGGCACCGAGAACGGATGCGGCGACGGGAACTTGATCGGGATGAATTTGCGGAAGACAAAAATCAGCACGATGCCGATCAGCGTCAGGAGATAGGCGACGTAATCGGTGAACGAACGATCGAACGTCATCGAGACATGATTGGACGTTGGGATGACGACCATCAGGTTTGGCGCAATCCGATACGGACCGTCCGCACCCTCGATCGACCAGTTCGGAAAGTAGCTGACCTTGACGAGTACTGGCACGCCAATCTGGTCGACGTCGAAATCGACGGACTCGTTGCCCATCTCCAGGTTCGAGATCGTCACCGCTGGCAACTGAACCGGCCGGATCGGCTCGCTCGGGATGACGACATCGACCCGCTTGTCCTGGATTTCGGTCTGATCGACGACTGCGTCGACCCGCTGCCAGCCCTCAGGGCCGTCACCGGCCGGAACAGCAGCCCAGTCGGAAGGGTTCTGGAACCAACTCGTACCAAGTTCCAGCCACTTCTCACGATCGTCTTGTCGACCGCCGACGACGACGGGCTGAACTGCGAGCGGCACGACGATGTCGC
>JANOQU010000601.1:0-1720 GCA_031422355.1 Actinomycetes bacterium | reverse complement strand
ACAGAGATTCGGAAGTCGATCCCTAATCGCCGTTGAGCATGCATTGCGGAGTCCACCATCCACGAACCAACGAATCCTGTGCCGCCAGTGATCAACAGGTGGGTGCCCGCGAGTCCACCGAACTCCTCCTCGCACGCGTCGACGATCATGTCGAGATCTGCAGTTGGCAAGAAGTCAGTAGTCATGGAGTCTCCTCGAAGGCCACCGTCGGCAAACCGTCGAATCCCAATGAGATATCGCGCGGGTCGGACAATTCGTCCAACGGCGCATCGGTGGCAAACTTCAGTTCCACGGGATCGCCAGTCAGGTCGACGGCGACGTTGATCTCGGTCGGCGTGTCGGAGATCTCGAAGGACTGTTCGTCGCCGTCGACTTGCACTCGAAGGGTCCAGTCGCCAGGTGCATACGTTCGGATCTCGAGCCGGATGAACGAGTCGCCGATATCTGGGACAGGGCCTTGGATCACGATGGTCGAGTGTTGTTGTGCCCATCGGAAGGGTGTTCCTGCGAGGTTCTCGCGACCGTAGAAGCCGCTCTCGAACCGGACGTCCGGTTGATCGAACAGCTCAGCTCGGCGGTCCTGTTGCCGCTTGAAGGGCATCCGATCGTCGATGTCGGCAAGCGCCGGGCGAAGGTCGTAGAAGCGGACGTCGCCGTTTGCACTGTCGAATGATGCCAGTAGCCCGGCAGCTCGCATCACGGTGTCGATCGCCGCGCCGCCGTCGGCGTAGCCATCCAGGTAGACGACGACACCGGTGAAACCGGTTATCAACAAGTCGTCGACGAATCCTGTCGAGGTCGTGTCGAGGCGCAGTCGCCAGTCGGCACGCCTGCCCTTGACCCCGCCATAGCTCCAGCGAAGATCGTCGGAGTGAAGGTACCCGGCGAACTGGCTGTAGTCGACGAGGTCGTTGACGGCGGGCGACTCGGGAAAGTCGACGATCGGCAGTTGGAACACCGCAGCGCCGTTGGCGAGTGTCGATTCGATCGATTGGTAAAATGTTCGCTCGTACGCCCATTGCTTGGCAGCGAGGTCGTAGTCAGGTACTGATGACACAGTCGTCTGGTCCCAAACAGCAGCCACACAGACCAGCGGCAACATCACCATTGACAGCCGGCGGCGAGTTCGAACGAGGCTGGCAACCAACGTCGCAGTCGTCGCAATGCAGAAGAACGCAATAAAGACCGAGATTCTGTTCCAGGCGCGTATCTGTGTGAACCCTGCAGCACCCAGCAGTGTTGCGAAGCCGGAATAGGACGCCAAAAGCACGGCAACGAGCACAAGTAGGGGGGCATCAGCAATCCGTGCGTAACGTCGAGAACACCGTCTTCCCGCCAATCGTGCGCCGATCATGCCAAGGCAAAGAACGAACCCGACGGCCCCGAACGCACCGAGTGCCTCGCCGAAGCCCTCGGATTGCAGCACTGGAGCTCCGAGGCCATCGCGCCACTCTCGAACCGGCGACAGCTGGTGTCCCGTGACAGGCAACAGCATCACTACGGGACGCAATGGGTAACTCTCGACGTCGGCCAATGAGCGGGTCGCGATGGTGTTGTCACCGGCGCTGCGTTGGTACAGGATCGATGGCAATAGTTGCACGGCAGCCAACGCACCGATCGCTGCGATCGCTGCGATCGCTGCAATTGCATCGCGTCGGTGGCGACGTGACCACGCCAAGGCAGCGGCGACCATTAAGAAGATGCAGGTGAACAACGCGTA
>JANOQU010000600.1:0-3183 GCA_031422355.1 Actinomycetes bacterium | reverse complement strand
GAGTGCTAATGGTAGGGGGTGAGCAGCCGGGTTAGCAACCGCAAGCTCGCCTCAATCGCGGCCACGCCCATTGGAGCGCTCAGCGATCAGCCGCCACCAGCTGCGATCACGAGCACTTCATCGTCGCGGGACAGCGACAGCGGAGACGACTTGGCCGGATTGACCACCACCGCTCCCGACGACGCAACGCGGTAGCCAATTGCGCTCGCACCGGCCGCGGAGGCCGTGACCACGATGTCGGCAAAGGTGGCAGCATCGTGCGCGCCGAACAGCGCAGCGCGGCGGAGTTCAATCGAGCAGCCGGCGCGGTCGAAGAGGTCTTTGAAGACCTGATCGAGTTCGGCCCGCTCACTGAGTTGGGCCAACATCAAGCTGGTGAGTTCGTCGCTGACGACGAAATCGTCGACGCCCGTTGCCTCCGCGAGCGCGGCGTTTCGCTGATCCAACATCTCGGCCACGATTCGCACCGGCCCGACGTCATCGTGCTGGCGGACCTGGTTGAAGGCAAGCAGGGTCAACAACGTGCGGGCATCGGCCTCGTCGTCGCTGAGTGCGTTGCGGTAACCAAGCACGATGACTTCGTGAAACGACCTCCGCGCAGCGTGGGCTGCGATCAGTTCCGGACCTCCGCCCATCTCGCTGATCTCCAACGACACATTGGTCGTGCTCAGCTGACCGCGAAGTCGGTCGACGTCGACCAACGCCGGATCGAGCATCAACTCGATCGTCGTGCGATGGTCGAGGAACTCGTCGAGTTCAGCGATCACTCGCGTCCCCAGACTGCTCCATCCGGCGACGACGATTCGGCGATCGACGTCGGCATCGACGGGTGGCTCGATCGTCAAGACACTGCCAGCCGCAACGCTGTTGTCCACCAGGAACAGCGAATCATCCTCCACCACGGCAATCAACTGATCGGTCGTCGAGATGACGAATTCTGCCGGCGGGTTCAGGTTGACCACACCATCCACATCGAGGATGCCGATCACAGCACACCGCTCAAACGACATCTGAGCCTGGGCGTAGCTACGGCCGACCAGGTCCGGGAAGGGTGCAAAGTACAGCTCATCCCCGTCGAAATCGAGGAGCTCTCTGAAGACACCACTCAGCCCACGCTGGCGGCATGCCTGCGCGGTCAGTTCGGCGACCACGTCGTCGGAGCTGACGGTAACCAAACCGTCGCCGAGTAGCGACTGCAGCGAGCGGGCCGTGTCGGCATCGACCACCTCGGCCACGACGTGCGCATGTTGGAGTTCAGTCGTGCCAGCTTCTTTGTCCGCAGCAGCGCGTGACGCCCGAATGGCGAGAAGCGCCTTGACCGTCGTGGTGTCGTTTCCTGCACCCACGATGATCACCGATCGGGCGCCGTTCAGGTTCACAACCTCCAGGTCTCTGGTCGACCATGGTTCGCCGCTGCGGCAGACGACACGCGTCGATTTGTAATCTCCGACGGCGTCGCGTAGACGCTCTTCCATCTCGGTCTTGTCGACATCAGCCAAAATCACGACTGCGGCCTTCTTGCGACTCTCGTTGGCGATGACAAGCTCGCTGACGATCGACGGTACACGCGGCGACCAACCGAGAATCAGGGTGTGGTCGCTCTCCAAGACCTTGCTACGGCCCTTGCGAAGTTCCTCGATCTGTTGATCGACGGCGTTCGCAATCAATCCAATGAGACTGCCGGCGATGAAGATGCCTGCGATCGTGACGGCAAGACCGACAAGTCTGGTCCCCCACCCGGTGTCGCCAGCAAACGTGCCGGCGTCGACCACCCTGAGGAGCGACTGCCAGAGCGCCTCGAAGACACCGAGTCGGGGACCGTCGTTGACGCCCGTCAGGCGAAACACCGTCATCACTAACGCGGTGATGACGATCAGGGCGAGCGTGATCAGACCGAGCCACGTGATGACCACCGAGGGTCCGCGTGACAACGCCGTATCGAAGCGGTAGCGCATGCGCGGACCGAAGCCGTCGGCAGGATCCGGTGTTGGCTTGCGCCGAATTGTCTGCGCTGGTCGCGCCGAGCGCGAACCGCGCGAAATCGCCTTCGTCGGGCGTCCGACACTCTTTTTCTTCGGACCCTGGGAATGAGAAGACGGTGTCGGCGTGGCCACGTGGGTTGCTTTCTGTGGTTCGGTGGAGGCCCGTGCCGGAGAAATGCTCGGGCCGAGTCGAAGATTGTGGCACGTCTCCCGAACTTTACGCACGGGCAGAGCGAGAACCACCTGAGTCGGCCGCTGCCACATACCGATACGGTATGGTTTTGCATGGCAACTCAGCTTGCGATTCGACTTCCCGACGATGTTCTGGCAGATCTGGATTGGCTCGTGGTGCGATGCAACTACGACAGCCGAACCGATGCCATGCGCGATGCGATCGTGCGAGCGATCAGCGAGGAGCGACGTCGGCTCGTCGACGAGCAAATCGTCCAGGCGTACACGCGTCAGCCGCAGACGCCGTCGGAATTGGCCGGGTTGGAATCACAGACGTTCGCACAGGCCGAAGACGACTGGTCCGATCTGTCGTGATCCAAGGTGATATCTGGATGCTGGAGCAGCCATCGCAGAAGGCCCGTCCGTATCTCATCCTGACCCGGACGAGGGCTATCCCGGTGTTGACCAGCGTGATGTCCGCGCCGCTCACCCGGACGATCCGTGGCATCCCTACCGAAGTCGGGCTCGATCAACAAGACGGCCTGGCCGTCGCGTGCGTCGCGTCGCTCGACAACGTTCGATCCCTCTCGTCCACACAGTTCACTCGCCAAGTGGGTCGCCTCGCGCCTGGCCGTTGGCACGAGGTCTGTGCCGCCATTCAGGCCGCGATCGACTGCTGAGGAACCGACCCAGCCGACCCTTCAACTCGTGGGGCCGGGCGCCGCAAACGCTGCGAGGCTCAGCCCGACCTGAGTGATCAGTTCGTCGAGCAACCTGATCGGCAGACCGATCACGTTGGTGATGCTTCCGTCGAGGCCGTCGACAAACGCGCCCGCCTCGCCCTGGATTCCGTACGCACCCGCCTTTCCCATCGGCTCGCCGGTGCGGATGTATTGCTGCAGCGTTTCGTCAGAGAGCGGTCGAAAGGTGACGGCCGTCGTTGCGACGTCGGATGCGATGACGCCGCCGTAACGCACTGCCACACCTGTATGGACCTGGTGCGTTCTGCCGCTCAGCAGGTTCAGCATTC
>JANOQU010000599.1:0-2052 GCA_031422355.1 Actinomycetes bacterium | reverse complement strand
GCGAAAACGTGTACCCCGCCGAGGTCTAGAACGTGTTGATGGCTCACCCTGGAATCGCGGATGTGGCCGTGATCGGCGTACCGTCGGAGAAGTGGGGCGAGACAGCGAAGGCAGTCGTGGTCAAGGCTGCGGATTCTGACGTGACCGAAGATGACATCATCACGTACGCACGCGAACACCTCGCCCGGTTCAAGTGCCCGACCAGCGTCGACTGGATCGATGCGCTGCCCCGAAACCCAAGCGGGAAAGTCTTGAAGAAGGACCTGCGTGCGCCCTTCTGGGAAGGTCGCGAGCGGATGGTCAACTGACCCTGTCGGTGGCACAATACTCCGCGGACAGCTGGAGGAGTTGGTATGCGGGACGAAGCGTTCGATGCAGTCGTTGTTGGCGGAGGCCTGGGTGGCTCGTCTGCCGCATCGGTTCTGGCTCGCGCCGGGCTGGAGGTGCTCGTTCTGGAACGTGAGATGGCGTTCCGAGACCGGGTCCGCGGCGAATGGCTGGCGCCGTGGGGAATCCTCGAACTGGAGGCACTCGGATTGCGTCATGTCGCTGACACGGTGCCACACGTCAACCTCATCACCCGCAACGTCGGCTATGACGAAACGATCTCGCCGGACGACGCCGAGCGAGCTGCGTTGAACATCGCGGCGTTGATCCCCGGAGGGGGTTGCCTTGCGGTCGGTCATCCCCAATTCCAAGAGGCGATGATCGCCAATGCAGAGACGGAGGGAGCGACGGTTCGGCGCGGGGTTGGCACGGTCAGTGTTGTCCCGGGCGATTCGCCATCGGTGTCGTATGAGCACAATGGCGTTTCGTGTGCTGCGACGTGCAGGGTCGTCATCGCCGCCGATGGCCGCGAATCCGGCCTCCGCAAACGTCTGAACATCGACCTGAAGGCCACGCCCGCCGAGATCATCTTGGCTGGGATGCTCGTCGACGACACTCACGACTGGCCGTCGGACCAGCAGACAATCGGAGTAGAAGAGGACTTCAACTTCCTGATCTTCCCGCAAGCGGACGGCCGGGTGCGGGTCTATGGCGCATGGGATGCCGCGGACCCGCACCGATTCTCCGGGTCCGGACGTGAGCGCAGATTCCTGGAGTCTTTCCGAGTCTCGGCGCTGCCCGTGCCTGGCGCAATCGCCGATGGTCAGCCGGCCGGCCCACTCGCGGGATATCCAATGACCGATACGTGGACAGACGAGGTCGCTGCCAGCGGAATCGTGCTGATGGGCGACGCCGCCGGCTGGAGCGACCCGATCATCGGTCAGGGAATGTCGGTCTGTTTCCGAGACGCCCGGATGATCACGGACGTGATGACGGCCGAGTCGAACTGGTCGCCCGAGACATTCGAGCCGTACCGAGTCGAGCGCATGGAACGGATGCGCCGCCTTCGCTTTTCCAGTAGGGGCAGCTACCTGATGAACGGCTTTGGCCCCGACGCAAAACTGAAGCGTCGCCGTCTCCGCGATATGTTCACTCAGAACCCGTTTGCATCACCCGCCGCAACGGCGCTGCTCGGGGCGTGGGTGCTGCCTGAAGAGGCCTACACCGACGAAGCCTGGACCGCAATTGCCGCGGCGTAGCGTTGGCGGCGACGCAAGGAGCGACCATGGGTGACTACATCGATATCAACGGGCACGAGACGTGGGTCGAGAGGTTCGGGTCGTCTGTGTCAGCGGAGACGATCGTGCTTTTGCACGGCGGGATCTCCAATAGTGACGACATCTGCCAGATGGCGATGGTGTTCGAGGATCGGTACTGCGTGGTTGCATTTGATCGTCGTGGTCACGGCAGAACGGCCGATGCCGATCGCCCGTTCAGCTATGTCGAGATGGCCGATGAGACGATCGGCGTGCTCGAACGAGTTGTCGGAGGATCGGCTGCGCTGGTCGGATGGAGTGACGGCGGGATCGTTGCCCTGATTGTTGCGCTCCGCCGGCCGGACCTGGTCCGAGGGTTGGTCTTGATTGGCACCAACTTCCATTTTGAGGGCGTTCGGCCCTTCCCGACTGGGCCAGCAATGGAGGTCACATTCGAATCGATGAGGGC
>JANOQU010000598.1:0-6102 GCA_031422355.1 Actinomycetes bacterium | reverse complement strand
CTGGTAGACGAGCTGGTCGCCGGTGTTGCGTACCTCGGCCTCCTCACGACGGCGCTTGTCCTCGTCCGCGTGGGCCTCGGCGTCCTTCATCATCCGCTCCACCTCGTCCTTGGGCAGGGCCGAGCCGCCGGAGATGGTCATCCGCTGCTCCTTGCCGGTGCCGAGGTCCTTGGCAGAGACGTGGACGATGCCGTTGGCGTCGATGTCGAAGGTGACTTCGATCTGGGGGACACCACGCGGTGCCGGTGGCAAGTCGACCAGTTGGAACTTGCCGAGGGTCTTGTTGAAACCGGCCATTTCGCGCTCGCCCTGCAGCACATGAATCTCCACACTCGGCTGCATGTCTTCGGCAGTTGTGAAGACTTCGGTCCGGCGGGTGGGGATGGTGGTGTTGCGCTCGATCAGCTTGGTCATGACGCCACCCTTGGTCTCGATACCGAGACTGAGCGGGGTGACATCGAGCAGCAACACGTCTTTGACGTCGCCCTTGAGCACGCCAGCCTGGATCGCCGCGCCGACGGCGACGACTTCGTCCGGGTTGACGCTGCGGTTCGGTTCTTTGCCGGTCAGGCTGAGCACGAGATCGGCGACGGCCGGCATCCGGGTGGATCCGCCGACGAGGATCACGTGATGGAGTTGGCCCTTGCTGACGCCAGCATCCTTGAGTGCCTGCTCGAACGGAATCCGACAACGCTCGATCAGATCGGCAGTCATCTCCTGGAACTTGCTGCGGCTCAGCGATTCGTCGAGGTGCAGCGGACCATCTGCTGTGGCAGTGATGAACGGCAGGTTGATCTGGGTCTGCTGAACCTGGCTGAGCTCGATCTTGGCCTTCTCGGCGGCTTCCTTCAGGCGCTGGGTGGCCATCCGGTCCTTGTCGAGATCCACCCCGTGGGCGCTCTTGAACTGCTGGACCAGCCAGTCGATGATCCGCTGATCCCAATCGTCGCCACCGAGGTGGGTGTCACCGTGGGTGCTCTTGACCTCGAAGACGCCGTCGCCGATTTCGAGCACCGACACGTCGAAGGTGCCACCACCGAGGTCGAACACGAGGACGGTTTCGTCCTCGGTTCCCTTGTCGAGGCCGTAAGCCAGAGCAGCAGCGGTTGGCTCGTTGATGATCCGCAAGACTTCGAGGCCGGCGATCTGGCCGGCTTCCTTGGTGGCGGTGCGCTGGGCATCGTCGAAGTAGGCAGGCACCGTGATGACGGCTTGGGTGACCACATCGCCGCAATAGGCCTCTGCGTCGCGCTTGAGCTTCATCAGGGTGCGGGCGCTGATCTCTTGCGAGGTGTACTTCTTACCGTCGACATCCGCGCTCTTCCACGAGGTGCCCATCTGGCGTTTGATGCTTCGGAAGGTGCGGTCTGGGTTTGTGATCGCTTGCCGCTTGGCGACTTCGCCGACCAATACCTCGCCGGACTTGCTGAACGCGACCACGCTCGGCGTCGTGCGGGCACCTTCGGAGTTGGGGATGACGACCGGCTCGCCAGCCTCGAGAAAGGCAACGACGCTGTTGGTTGTACCGAGGTCGATTCCGACTGCCTTGGCCATGGTGTTTTCTCCTGTACGCGGGATGTTCCGGGAATTTGGGGGATCTGTGCGAGCGACGTTATCCACAGATCATCCAGCCGCCAACTTGGTAGTCAGAAAACTTGAGTGATATCGACTCATGTTCTGAGTGCTTACGATGGGCCGATGCACACCACATCGATCGAGTACGACATCGACGGCACCACTCACATTGGCCATCTGGCGGTCGACACCAGCCATGACGAATTGAGTGTCGAAGGAATCCGGCCTGCCGTGCTGGTCTGCCATGAGGGTCCCGGGATGAGCGACCATGCTCGCAATATCGCCGAGCGACTGGCCGGGCTCGGTTACGTCGCGTTCGCGCTGGACTACCACGGCGGCGGCCAGCAACTCCCCCGCGATGAGATGATGGTCAAACTCGGAGCGCTGATGGGTGACCCGGACCGGATCCGAATGCTCGCGACCACCGGGCTGGACATCCTGCTCGGCCATCCCTTGGCTGACCCGTCGCGAGTCGCCGCGATCGGCTACTGCTTCGGAGGCACGATGGCATTGGAACTCGCCCGCAGCGGCGCTGCTGTGCATGCAGTTGTCGGCTTCCACTCGGGCTTACAGACGGCGCGGCCAGACGACGCCCTGAACATCGTCGGCAGTGTCCTGGTCCAGATCGGTGCCGACGATCCAATGATCAAGCCGGAGCAGCGTGCCGCCTTCGAGGCCGAGATGCGTGCCGGTGGCGTGGATTGGCGGATGAACCTGTACGGAGGTGCCGAGCACAGTTTCACCAACATCCATGCATCCAGCTTTGGAATGCCGGGCATTGCGTATCACGAGCCGACGGATCGGCGTTCGTGGCAGGCAATGATCGAACTCTTCGACGAGACGTTCGCCCGCTGATCGGATCGCACTCGACCGCGAGCGCTCAGCCACCCGCCCAGATGCTGATCGTGCCGTTCACGGCCACGGTCGCAATGAGGAAGCCATCCGGGCTGTACACGGCACCGGAAGATGGCGAGCCGACGTCCAAGGTCGCGATCTGGACACCGATCGGTGCGCTCGGCGAGACGTCCCAGATCTTGGCCGTTCCGTCGGCGCTCGCTGTGACGACTTTGGTGTCGTCGGGGCTGAAGGTCCCCGTCCACACGGTGTCCGCGTGCCCGGCGAGGTCACCGAGCAGGTTGCCGGTGGCAATGTCCCAGAGCGCAGCAGTGCGGTCAGCGCCACTCGCCATCAGCCTCGACCCGTCATGACTGAATGTGGCTGACGACACGCCGCCTTCGATATTGCCCAAGTCGTACACCAAAGTGCCAGCGTTCGCATCCCAGACCCTGATCCGGGCGTCATCGCTGCCAGTCAGGATGAGCGTGCCATCCGGGCTGAACGAACCAACCTGGATGTCGGCTGTATGGCCGGCGAGAACCATTGGGTTGGCGGAGTCGAAAACGCTCCAAACCCGGGCGAGATCGTCCTGTCCACCGGCCACGATATGCTCGCCGTCGGGGCTGAACTCTGCGAAGTAGATGCTCTCGTCCGAGCCCCGGAAAACTGCGGCCTCTGAGCCAGTCGAAATGTCCCACAGCCGAGCGGTGTGGTCCGCGCTCGCACTCAGCAATGACCCACCGTCGGGGCTGAAGCGCACCTGGTAAACGAGATCGGTATGGCCGGTGAAACCGTGGAGGAGTTCGCCGGACCGGGCATCCCACAACCGAACGCTGCCATCGAAGCCGGACGTTGCGATCATCGAACCGTCTGGACTGTACTCAGCAGATGTGACTCCACCGGAATGGCCGGACAGGACGGCCTCCTCGCTGCCGCCGCCAAGGTTCCACACGATCGCCAATCCATCGTCGCTCGCAGTGACCAGATACTCATTGTCCGGGCTGAACTGCGCGGTATAGATCACCGCCTTATGGCCGATGAAGGTTCCGTACAAGGCGCCGATCCCGACCTCGACATCCGGATCGGTGCTGTCCGGATCAGTCGAATCAGGATCGGTGTTGTCCGAGTCGGTGTTGTCCGGATCGGTGCTGTCCGGATCGGTGCTGGCAGTGTCCGTAGCCTCAGTGTCCGTGCTCGGGGGATCGGTGGCATCCGGGTTGCCGACTTGGGCGCTGGTCGAGTCCGGATCACTGTTCGTCGACCCTCCAGGGCCAACGGATTGAGTGCTGTCGGTGTCGCCGCTCGACGTGTAATCGTCGTTGGACCGGGTGAGTAGGAACACGCCGACAACCGCGGCGATCAACAGCAACAGGCCGATCACGATGGGTAATCGGCGACGACGCATCGCGGTCGGCTCGGGTTGTAGGTGTCCACCGATGGGGACCGAGATCGGAACGGCAACGGTGGGTCGACTCGGAGGTGCCGGCTGCGGTATCGGCGCAGACGTCGGACGCGGGCCGGCAGGCACAACCGGCGGAACCGACACCGGCGGAACCGACGGTGGCGGGGTCGACGCCGGCCCAACCGGCGGATCCGACAGTGGTGGCGGAGCGAGACGGAAACGTTGCTGGGCGGTGCCCGGCGATGCCTCTTGAGTGACAGGGCTTCGCCACAGCCCAGGAGATGCTGACGACGGACGCTCGGCGAGCGTCGCTCCAGCCGCAACCGTTGCCTTGGGGTCGCCGCGCCGACTGATCGGAACCATCGGGAACGCTTCGCGAACCATTTCCTCGACGATCGGCGAGCGGCTCGAACCGCCCACGAGTGCGACGCCCGCCAGCGCCTCTGGAGGTACACCCGCTTCAGCGACGCAGCGTTTGAGCGTCTCGATGGTTTCCGCGATATACGGACGCACCATTGCGTGGAACTCTTCGCGGGTCAACTTGACCTGATGCAGACCGGCCGGAAGCGGTATCAAGACGTTGGCGTACGGATGCGAAGACAGCGCCTCTTTGGCCTTGCGAGCCTCGTTGCGCAACGCCGCGCCGATCTGACGCCAGAGCGGATTGTCGCCAACCTGAATCGCATCCCAGACGTCGGGTTCGAGCGTCTCACCAATGTGGTTGACCAACAGTTCGTCAAACAGCTCGCCGCCGATGTGCTGGTCGCCGCCGGGGCGGCCAATGACCGTGAAGCCACCGCTACGGGCGGTGACGACGGCCGAGTCAAACGTGCCGCCGCCGAGGTCGTAGACCACGATCGGCTGACCGGGTGCCAGTCCCACGTCGGCCGCATACGACAGGGCTGCAGCAACGGGTTCCGGAACGAGCAGCGGCTGCGGAAATCCTGCCTTTGCGGCAGCTTCGATGAGGCGATTGATTCGCGGCTGGTTCCATGTCGCCGGGTGAGTGAGGTGGACGATGGCGGGCGGTTCGCCGATCTGGACCACGACCTGGTCGTAGACCTCACGAAGCAACGCCGCAACCAGGCCCACGACCTGGTGCGGCCGGCCGCCGAGAATTGCCGGCGTCTGATCACCGAGACGATTCTTCAGCGCCCGCAGCGTGCTGCCCGGCTGGGTGACGGAGAGATCCTCGGCTGTCCGACCAACGAAGATGTCGCCGCTGGGATCGACCATGACCACTGACGGCATCCGCCGCTCGCCGCCAATTTCGATAATCTCCGGAGCGCGGCCTTCGACCCTCGCGGCAGCGACGGTATAACTCGTTCCAAAATCGATGGCGAGAATCCACGAGGGCACGGGAGCAGTCCTTCAGCGCTCACGGATCAGAGCGCAGATCCAGACCCTAGTTGTTCTCCAGCGGGTTCCGAGTTGCGCCGCTACGGCTTGGCGTCGCTCCAGACGGCGATGACGCTGGTCTCGGCAACGAACCGTACGGGCGAGGCTTCGCTCCCGCCGCCTGCCCATCGAGACGCAGCCTCGGCAAGACAGTCGTCGAGGAGCGCGGCAACAGCCGGGCCATGCTGCGCTGGGGCGTGGACGAGCAGTTCGTCATGCAAGCAGAGCACGATCGTTGCGCCGAGCACCGCAGACCGAGCTCGGACGGTGGCGGCCCATGCCTTGAAGAGTTCCGCAGCAGCGCCCTGGACGACTGCGTTGCGGGCGAAGCGTCCGCGAGCCGCCATCGCAGCGCGCTCTTCGTTGGGCCGGGCCCCGATCTCGTCGTCGAGTTGCCACATTCGAATTCGGCGGCCCCCGAAGGTGACGACGTCGTTGCCGGCCCGGCCGGCCTCGTCCGCTGTTCGCAGGTACTGCATCGCAACGGGATAGCCGGTCTCCATCGCGCGCAGCGTCAGACCGGCTGCGCCCGACGTCTGGCCGTACATCGCGGCGAGGACGGCAACCTTCGCGACAGCTCGTTCGACTCCGAGTCGTGCTGCAACTGGTGCGTACATGTCGTCGTTCGCCGCGGCCGCAGCTAGCTCTCGATCACCGGACACCGCAGCAAGGACTCGGGGCTCGATCTGGCCGAGATCGGCTCGGACGAACACATGCCCGGGTTCTGCGGCAACAGCACCGCGCAGATCGGTCGGCATGTTGTGCAAACCCGCTTGGGCGGTCATCCGTCCGGCGGCACCGTCGGAGCCGGTCCACGAGCCGCGCAGCCGGGTCCGGCCGTGCGCATCGGACGCCACATGCTGATCGAGCCAGGCATAGCCGAACGTCGT
>JANOQU010000597.1:0-8568 GCA_031422355.1 Actinomycetes bacterium | reverse complement strand
GCCTGCGATCGACCGCCTGCCGACGACCGCCCCTGCACTGGCGCACATCGAGCTCAGATCACCCTCGGTAGCCCAGCGCCGCATCTCGATCTCCTCGACGAAATCGGCGAATCGTGGGTTCTCGACGGTTGGCGAATCACCCTGACGAATCGTGCAGGTGATTCGTTGGACTCGATCGATGAAATCGTGGAGGTGGAAGTGACCGCTACCGAGCGGTAACACTGGCACCATGACCGACAGCACAAACGCTTCATCTGCCACAGCGGGTGCGCCCGGGACGGCACAGCGGCGCGACGAGCCGTGGTTGATGCGCACGTATTCGGGTCACTCGACGGCTCGAGCGTCGAACGAGTTGTATCGCGGCAACTTGGCCAAGGGCCAGACGGGTCTGTCGATCGCCTTCGACCTGCCCACCCAGACCGGGTACGACCCCGACGATGAACTCGCCCGCGGCGAAGTCGGCAAGGTCGGCGTGCCGGTGGCCCATCTCGGTCACATGCGGACGTTGCTCGACTCGATTCCACCCGCGCAGATGAACACGTCGATGACGATCAATGCGCCGGCCGCGTGGATGCTGGCGCTCTACGTCGCCAACGCCGACGAGCAGGGCGTGCCTTCGACGGCGCTTCGGGGCACGACACAGAACGACATCGTCAAGGAATATCTCAGCCGCGGAACATACATCTTCCCGCCAGAGGCGTCGCGCCGCTTGATCGTCGACATGATCGCCTGGTGCGCAGAGAACGCGCCGAAGTGGAACCCGATGAACGTGTGCTCGTATCACCTCCAAGAGGCCGGAGCGACCCCCGTCCAAGAGATTGCCTATGCGCTGGCGACCGCGATCGGCGTGCTCGACGCGGTCCGCGACAGCGGCCAGGTGGAACCCGAGCAGTTCGCCCAGGTGTTCGGATCGATCTCGTTCTTCGTCAACGCCGGAATCCGATTCGTCGAAGAGATCTGCAAGTTGCGCGCATTCACCGAACTCTGGGACCGAATCGGCCTGGATCGCTATGGGGTCACCGATGCCAAGGCCCGTCGGTTCCGATATGGCGTGCAGGTCAATTCGCTCGGGCTGACCGAGGCTCAGCCGGAGAACAACGTGCAGCGAATCGTGTTGGAGATGCTCGCCGTCACTCTGTCCAAGGGTGCCCGCGCCAGAAGCGTGCAACTGCCCGCATGGAACGAGGCGTTGGGATTGCCTCGGCCGTGGGACCAGCAGTGGTCGTTGCGAATGCAACAAGTGCTCGCCTTCGAGACGGACCTGCTGGAGTACGAAGACATCTTCGACGGCTCGACCGTTATCGAGGCCAAAACTTCGGAGCTACGTGACGCCGCGTGGACTGAACTGACGGAAGTCCTCGGCCTCGGGGGTGCGTTCGAAGCGGTCGACGAGTTGAAGGGTCGCCTGGTCCGATCTATGGCCGTGCGAACGCGGCGGATCGAATCCGGCGAACAGGCAGTGGTCGGGGTCAACCGCTTCACCGAGACCGCAGCGAGCCCGCTCGGCGGTGACGGCAACATCTTGATCGTCGATCCCGCGGTCGAGCAGGAGACGATCGACGACGTCGTTGCATGGCGGGCAGACCGCGATGACGCTGCGGTCGCCAACGCGCTCTTTGCTCTCGGCCGCGCTGCACGGGGTGACGAGAACATCATGATCCCATCGATCCAACTCGCCAAGGCCGGTGGGACAACCGGCGAATGGGCCAACGAACTTCGGGCGATCTTTGGCGAGTACCGCGCCCCGACCGGCGTCAGTGCGGCTGTCGGAAATCGCTCTGACGAGCTCGCTTCGGTGGCCGAGTACGTGCGCACGATTCCGGGTGGCCCGCCGAAGTTCCTGGTGGCCAAGCCGGGGCTGGACGGTCACTCCAACGGCGCCGAACAAATAGCAGTCGCCGCCCGTGACGCCGGAATGGAAGTGATCTACAGCGGTATTCGCCTGACCCCGGATCAGATCGCCGCGTCGGCCCGTGACGAGGACCCCGACGTGATCGGCCTGTCGATTCTCAGCGGCTCACACCTCGCACTCGTCCCAGACGTCCAGAAGGCCTTGGCCAATATGGGCGTGGACATCCCGATCGTGCTTGGTGGGATCATCCCGGAACAAGACCGCGCCGGACTTGCGGCGATCGGCATCGCCCGCGTCTACACACCGAAGGATTTCGAACTCGGCCGGATCATGCGCGACATCGCCGAACTCGCTGCGGACCACCGATCACGCCAGTGAACCAGTGGATCAGTGGGATGAGTGGGCGGCGGTGACGTGAGCGTTCGACTCGACCCAGCGTTGCAGCGTCGGCCCCGTCTCGAAGCTGGTGATCAGCGCGAATCGAGGCGATGTGCCGTTGTGGACCACGACGTGCCACAGCCGTTGGGAGTCGACCAAAAATCGAGAGCCCTTGTGCAGCGGGACGCGAACCTCGGTTGCGGGGTCTGGCAGACCGTCGGGTCCGCAATCCATCAGCAACATGTAGCTGTCGGGATTGTCGGTCAACTCCAACCAGGTTCGAACGACCCATCCCTCGTGTTCGGGATTGAACCGGTTGTTGTCGTCACGGTGAAAACTCGGGAACGCGGTGTCGTGATCCTGCGGTTCCAGTTTGATCACCCGGACTCTGCCGAAGTTGGCACCGATGTCGTCCACATACCCCCGCAGGGTCGGTGCGATCTCGGCATTCGACGTCCAGAGCGCGTCCTTGTCGGTCTTGCCCTTGTCCCAGAAACCCCGGCAATCCAGCTCGCCGTCCGCCGACGCGAGGGGCGCAAAATTGGTATCGCCCCCGCTCTTCCAATCCATGTATTCGAGCGACGTCCATTCGGTTTCCGGCACGGTCAGATCCGAATCTGAAAGTTGGACCCATCCAAATTTGGCCAGCGCCTGCAGACGTGGATGCCCAGTGTGCAGCGGGATCTTGACGGACCAGTGCTGCTGTGTCGGCCAGAACGAAGTCATGACATCAGTGTAAGGACGTCACCCCTACGGCGACACGATGGTTGTGGACGGAGCGGTCGTCTCGATGGCAATCGTGGACGTGGTCGTTTCGCCGGGCTGAGGAATCTTCAGCGTTTGCCCGATCTCGATGTGCTCGGGATCGGTGATGCCGTTGTACGCAGCCAGTTCGGAGAGCGAGATGTTGAACGATTTGGCGATCTCGGATAGCGAATCGCCCGCCTGGATCTCGTAGAACTCCGGAATTGTCGTCGTCGTCGGGGCAACAGTCGTGGTGGTGGTCGTCGTGATGATCGGCGGCAATGTGTCGTTCGCGCTCCCGCCGTCGGAACCGCACGCGACGAGCGCTCCTGCGCCAACGCACGCGAGCATCCACGAGATCCGGGCGTAGTAATTCATCCGTTTTCCCTCGGCAATTTTCCCCTCCACAATTTCGGCTCGTCGCAACTCGAGCCAGCGGCGCGTGGTGGGCAGCATAGATGCGAGCGGCGTGCGAGCGGCTTCGCGCCCGACGGTGCCAGCGCGCCAGACTGAGCCCATGGCGACTGACGATTCGATCACCCAGGTTGGCGATGACAGTAACGAGATCGCACCGTTTCCCGGGGCATGGGCCCCAGAGCGTCAGTACCGGGTGGATGCCGGCGCAGTGAGCTTGGCCGTGCACGAATGGGGTGCAGCCGACGCACCGCCGCTGTTCTTGGCCCACGGCGGGTTCGATTTCGCACGAACCTACGAGGTGTTCGCCCCACTGCTGGCCGACGGCGGCTGGCGGGTGGTGAGTTGGGATCAGCGCGGCCACGGAGACAGCGACCACACCGAGTTGTACTCGTGGGACGGCGACATGCGCGACGTAATGGCAGTGATGGATTCTGTGACCGATCAGCCTTCGCCAGTTGTCGGACACTCCAAGGGTGGCGCGCTGATGTTGCAACTCGCGGACGCCCAACCATTCCGGTTCAGTCAGATGGTCAATCTCGACGGTCTGCCGTACCGTCGCCCGATCCCCGACGCTTCCGACCATGAACGCACCACGACAATGGCAAACGAGGTGGAACATTGGCTGGATCTCCGCCGGCGCGTTGCGACAGCGGCGCGCAAACCTGGAACCCTCGACGAACTCGCCGAACGGCGCGGAAAGATGAACCCACGGCTCTCGCGGGAGTGGCTGCGCCATCTGGTCACGGTCGGCGGCCGCCATGACGACGACGGCTGGCGCTGGAAGATCGACCCACAGATGCGGTTTGGCGGATTCGGCCCGTGGCGACCCGAATGGACCATCACTCGACTGCCCGGACTGGCGATGCCATTTCTCGCGATCCTCGGCAGCGAACACGAGGCGATGGGATTCGGCACCACTGCCCGCCAGGTCGAGAAGTTTCTGCCCGACGGTGGGCGCTGCGTCACCCTCGAAGGTGTCGGTCACTTCGTCCACATCGAGCGACCCGAGACCGTAGCCGCCATGGTTCTGGAGTTCATCGGGGCGCCCGCCCAAGCAGGTGCGGCATGAACGCCGTGACGATGCTTCAACACGGCAAGGTCTCGCTGGCATTGCACCGTCTTCGCGATGGCGATGGCAGGCCACTGCTGTTGTTGCACGGACTTGGCGAGCGCGCACCCTCGGCAGTGCCGGCGTGGTGCGACGACTGGACCGGGCCGATCGTGGCATTGGACTTCACCGGTCACGGCATGTCGACCGTGCCCCGCGGTGGCGGGTACAGCGCTGAGACCCTGCTCGCTGACGCTGACGCGGCACTGGCCGCACTTGGTCGAGCGACCGTGGTCGGTCGAGGCCTTGGCGCGTACATCGCGCTCCAATTGGCCGGTGGCCGAGCGACATCAGTGCGGGGCACCGTTTTGGCTGACGGACCGGGCCTCGCTGGCGGGTCCGTGCAACCGACCTCTGCGAACTACGTCGCCCTCGAACCGCGCCAAACCACACCCGATCCGTATGCCTTGTTGGAGATGTCCCGTGACCTCAGGCCGCCCGACTACGCCACAGTGTTCGTCAAGATGGCGATCGATCGGTCAGGACTCGACGAGCCGATCACGGTCGCAGCAGTCACCAGACCACCGTGGCTGGCCGGGGTGGTCGACGAGGTCGGCGTCGCCCAGGCACCAATTCGCGAGGCCCTTGCGACGTACCAATCCATCGACTGACCGCCGATCTCCGAAGTCATATGCCTATGATCGTCATATGACTTTGCAGTCCGTGATGATTCAATTGCAGGCGAATCAAATCGAACGGCTCGACCGTCAGGCCAAAGCCACCGGCCGTTCGCGATCCGCGGTAATTCGCGACGCCGTCGATGTGGCCTTGGCCGATGACCGCCGGGCCGAGGTCGCCCGGCAATATGAACGGGCGTACAACGATCATCCGTTCGACGAGATCGACGAATGGGGTTCGATCGATGAGTGGCATCGATCCGCCACCGAGGCGCGGGCGCAAGGACGGGCGGCTGCGGCCAACACCGCGTCGAGTTCAGCTGACCCGACGTGGTGACCGGTCGACCGGATTGGGCAGAAGTCTGGTGGTGCGATCTCGATCGCGCTGGCCGGCGTCCCGTTCTGGTGTTGACCCGTCCCGAAGCGACCACAGTCTTGAGACGTCTGCTGGTTGCGCCCGCCACCACGACGATCAGAGGGTTGTCGTCTGAGGTCGAACTCGACGAATCCGACGGTCTGCCGCGACGATGCGTCGTCAACCTCGATGGTGCTGAACTCATCGCACGAACGGCATTGACCGAGTTCATCGCCACGCTGTCTATGGCCCGAATGGACGAAGTCTGCGCGGCATTTCGTCACGCCGTCAACTGCTGAATGGCTCGCACCGCCCGACCGTGGGCGCACCACTTCAGATATCGCGCCAGCTGACGTAGCTGGCGAGTTGGCGGAGTTCGTCCTTGGCCTCGCTGGTAATCGGCATCGCAGGCAAGGACGCGATGGCCTGCTCGGTGAGGTTCGAGATGTGCGCTTCCAATCGTGCGAGTGCACCAGTGTCGATCATGATCTGCTGGACCGCAGCGACCTCTTCGTTGGTCATGTCCGGCGCGCCGACTCGGTCGAGCACCCGCAACTGTGTCGCGTCGGCAGCAGCCGTCGTCAACGCCATCAGCGGTGTCGGCTTGCCCTCGCGTAGGTCGTCGGCCACGGGTTTGCCAGTGATTGCCGTGTCGCCGTAGACGCCGAGAATGTCATCGCGCATCTGGAACGCATCGCCGAGCGGGAGCCCGTACGCCGAGAGCGGATCGAGTAACTCACTCGAGCGTTGTGGCGCGGCGAGCAGCGCCCCCATCTGGAGCGGTCGTTCGATGGTGTATTTGCCGCTCTTGTACCGGCAGATCTGCTCGGCCTTGTCCCACCGTCGCTCACGATGAGCGGAGCCGACGATGTCGAGGTACTGACCGATGTTCAGCTCAATTCGCAATTCGTTCCAGATGTCCCACGCCTGTGCCGAGGCCCCGCGCATCAGTTGATCGGCATAGACGAACGTCAAGTCGCCGACCAGGATTGCGACGCCCTCGCCGTAACGACGGGCCTCGCCGGCCCAGTTGCCACCGTGACGCTGCTCATGCACCGTATGCACGGTTGGCTCGCCCCGCCGTGTCGATGAACCGTCCATCACATCATCGTGGAACAGCGCGAACGCATGCAGGAGTTCCAGCGCTGCGCCCGCATCGACGACGAGTTGGTCGTCCGGATCTCCGCCGGCACCGACGAATCCCCAATGACAGAACGCCGGTCGCAACCGCTTACCGCCGGCCAGAACCAAGTTCCGGATCGCCGAGAACGGATCGACAAGCACATCGCTGAGCTGAAGCCAACGGGCCTCTTCAGCGTCGATCAGGATGCGCAGACGCTGTTCGACACGCCCAGCGATACGGGCGAGCGACGACGGAGCCACGGGGATCACGGCCACGAGGCTAACGACCGCCTTCATTGGCGGCGTTCGGAGCAGCCGCGTTCGATTCCGCGGCTTCCGTCGCCCCGGCCCAGTGCGAGCGAAGGTCCTGCAGCCAGGGCGGGTAATCGATCGGTGGATCGGGCAGGACAGAAGCGCCACTCTCTGCGAGCGCCTGATCGAACAACTCCGGCTGGTCGCCCCAGCTGCGCGGATCACCGAGCATCACTTCGAAGAACGTGACGCCGTCCGGTCCAGCGATCACTGGACCGAAGGCCGCACCAAACGGCAGCTCGATATGAGTACCGGCAGGACAAACCCGCGACCCGAACGTGGCCGACCCCTTCAGAACGAAGACGATATGGGGGCTGTAATGACCATGACGACGCACGATCATGCCTGGGTCGTACTCGGCGTACAGCGAGAGATATTGCGGATCATTGGAGAATGCGAACCACTTCTCGCGGACGAACGCTTGCGACCCGTCAGCGTTGCGCTGGGCGCGAACGTCGCGCCACCCCATGTCGTCGTCGTCGAGATGGCGAAAGACCGGTTCCCGGCCGGGGACTCGCGGATTCTCCGGTGGCGACGGTGGCGACGGTGGCGACGGTGGCGACATGGTCATTTCTCGGCCGAGCTCAGGTGCCCAGCTCGGCGACAACGCTCTCGATCTGCATCCGGGCGTTACCGATGCGTTCCCGGCACAGTCGAATCAGTTCGGCCGCCCGGTGCACCTGCCCGGCGAGTCGGTCGACATCGACATTGTCACGCTCCAGTTCGGCAAGGATCGCCTCGAGTTCGCCAAGTGCCGCGGCGTAACCCATCTGGTCGGATCGGGCTGCATCGGTAGCAGAGTCTGGGGTGGAGCTCATGGGACCGTTTCTATCGTCGTTTCGGTCGCCGATGTCGATTCGACCGTACTGCGGATCACTCCGTCCACGAATGTCGTCACGAGTTCATCACCGGGGCCGAGTTCGGCACTGTTGCGCACGATGCGGCCATCGGCGTGACGGGACAGGCTCCATCCCCTGGCCATCGTGTGGACTGGATCGAGCAACCGAACCCGCGCCTCGACTTGGTCGAGGTTGGCCAACTGCTGAGTCGCGAACTGCAACGGGCGACGACCGAGACCAACCGTCGACCGATCGAGTGAATCGTCGGCCCGACCGATCGCTCGGGTCGCCAGCGTCGCCGCTCGGTGTGAACGATCCAGCAGACGTTGCTCTGCTCGTTCGACGGCTCCAACGGTGCGCTGCTCGATCCGCCGGGCCGTGTCGAGCAAGCCGGTGGATGCTCGCTCCAGCAGGCGCTCGGTACGACTCTCAATCGACAACCAGGCGGTTTCGGCTTGCTCCGCGAACCGCGAGACGCGTTCGATCAGGGCGACAGCGCAGGCTGTAGGCGTCTTGAAGGCCGTGTGGGCAACTTCGTCGGCGATGCTTCGATCGATCTCGTGGCCGAGCCCGGTGAAGACTGGGACGCCCGCCGAAGCAATGGCCACGGCGATCGATTCGCTGTCGAACACTGCGAGTTCGGTGCGAGATCCGCCGCCACGGATCAGCACGATCACATCGACGTCGTTGCGTCGGATGAGTTCGTTGATGCCGGCCGTGATCATGTCGGCTGCGTAGTCGCCCTGAACCCGCACGTCGACCACCCGAACACCGAAGCCGTGGCCACTCTGCTTCAGCTCATGCATGAAGTCGTGCCACGCCGC
>JANOQU010000596.1:0-6471 GCA_031422355.1 Actinomycetes bacterium | reverse complement strand
TTCGCGATCCAACCGACGTCGAATCGATGTACAACGGCGATGTCGATGGTCTCGCTGAGATGTGGCCTCGTTATCGGGCGGCTTTGGATCGAGACGGCGTGTTGGACTTCGACGATCAGATCTACCGGGCGATTGAACTGTTACTCACCGACGTCGATGCACGCGAGGCGGCCCAACGGGCCTGTCGTCTGTTGCTCGTCGACGAATTTCAGGACCTGACCCCTGCCCACGTGTTGCTTGTCAGACTGCTTTCGGCTCCGGGCTTCGGCGTGTTCGGTGTGGGTGACGACGACCAGACCATCTATGGCTACAGCGGCGCCGACCCCGCTTGGTTGATCGAGTTCGCATCACTGTTTCCCAATGCCGGGGCCCATCCGTTGCAGGTCAACTATCGCTGCCCCGGCGATGTCGTCGTCGCGGCCGACCGTCTCGTGAGACACAATCGCCGGCGGGTCTCCAAGGTTATTCGCTCGGCTTCGCCTGGCTCCACCGGATTGCGTGTGGTCACCGCTCGCGACACGCTTGCGGCCACCGTGGCCGCTGTGTCACAGGCGGTCGCGGACGGCCGGGCCACGACAGAAATCGCGGTTCTGACGCGCGTCAACGCGATGTTGGCACCTGTGCAACTCGGGTTGATGGCCTCGGGAATTTCGGTCCGGGGCGGGGTCGGCCGCGAGTTCGTGGAGCGCACGGCGGTCCGTGCGGCACTTGCGTGGATCAGGTTGTCGGTCTCGCTGCCGGATGTGCTCGATGCGACCGACCTCGCGGAAGCACTCCGCCGCCCCTCGCGACCGCTGCACCCAAACGTTGCGACCTGGGTCGCGGAACAGTCATCCCTGGCCGGTTTGCGGCGACTGGCGGGCCGCGTCAACAACGAGCGAGATGCGGCCCGAATCGCTACGTTCGTCGACGACATCGCTCGGCTGCAACGACTGGCGACCACCGGGACTACGGCCGACGTACTGCGTGCACTCGCCGAAGAGATCGGCCTCGGTGCATCGATAGCGACACTGGACGACGGTCGTCACGGGATGAATCGGGCGGCGCAGAACGACGATCTCGTCGCGCTCGCTCAGTTGGCCACGTTGCAGCCCGACCCTGTGGCGTTCGGCCCGTGGCTCCGTACGGAGTTGGCGACAGAGCGTTCCGACGACGGAGTCGTACTGGCGACGGTTCATCGGGTCAAGGGCCAGGAATGGCCGGTGGTGGTGCTCCACCACGCTGAGGCGGATCAGTACCCGCACCGATTGGCCGAGGACCTGGAGGAGGAACGTCGCGTCTTCCATGTCGCGATTACCCGCGGGGCATCTCAGGTGGTGGTCGTCGCAGGGGACGAGCCGTCGCCGTTCATCGAGGAGATGCGCAACGAACCACCCGAGCGGGTCGCCGGTTCGCCACTGGGCCGTGACCCGGCCGAGCCACAGCGACAGGGCTCGCCCGGTCAAACCAAGCAAGGCAAGCCACCCCCTCGTGAGACCAGATTCGACAAGGCGTCGGTGCTCGCCGCGCCCGGCCTCGTCATCGTCGATGGCGGCCAAGAATGGGTCATCGAGGAGGTCGAGGACAACTCGGCGGTCGCCCGGCTCGGCAACGTCACTCGCCGATTTGCGTTCGGTTCGGCCGTCACGACAAAGGGACGTCAACGGGGATCACTTCGAGCGGTCCCGTCAGCCGGGGCGGCACATGTGCCGGTGGCCAGCATTCGCGCCCATGATCTGCTTCGTCAGAGCCGAGAGCGACTTCGCAATGGAAAGCCGGCTTACGTGGTGTTCGACGACAAGACCCTGGAAGCCATCGCCCTGGCGCTACCCGCCACCATCCAAGCGCTTGGTCGGATTGCGGGTATCGGCCCTGCAAAGTTGGAGCAATACGGCGACGCAGTGCTGGTGGCGATCGAGGACGCCATCACAGAATCAGGTCGGTGACTCTTCGGCCCACACGGTCATCGACTCCAACTGGAGGCCACCGAACGATGTGACCATCGCGACGTCGAGCGCGTCGCGGCCCCGCCCGATCAACACCCGTCCCATCCGGCGAGCGTTGTTACGCGGATCGAAGGTCCACCATCGATCGCCGAGGTAGACCTCGGTCCACGCGCAGAAGTCCATCAGATCGTGGTTTGGCGGGCAGTCGATGTCGGGCAGGTAACCGAACGCGTACCGAGCCGGGATGTTCATCGCCCGACAGAACGTGACCGCGAGGTGGGCGAAGTCGCGGCAGACGCCTTGCCTCGTGCGCAGGACGTCAGCCGCCGTCTTGGTCGGGTAGGTGTTGCCGTAGCCGAATTCGATGCTGTCGTGAACCCAGTTGCAGATCGTCTGGACGCGAGTCCACCCCGGTTCGAGCTTGCCGAACATTTCGAATGCGAAGGGGGCGAGTTCGTCTGACGGGCAGAAACGACTGGGCATCGCGTACACGAGGGCGTCATTCGGCAATTGATCAGCGGGCACTTCTCTAGCGTCGAGGTCTGCATCGTCGTGAACTCGTTCCACCTCGACATGGGCGTCGTAGCGCAGGACCGACGTGCCAGCGGGAAGCGTCAGCCGGCGGCAAAGGTTGGCGAACTGGTCGGTGTAACTGGACGAGAGTTCAGCCGTCTGATCATCCCAGGTTTCGCGAATGATCGAGCCGACCAGGTCCGGTCTGGGCTCGACTTGGATCACTGCGTGAACCGGCGCAGCAGCAGTTTGGACGAATTCACAACCGACGTGGACGCGCATGTACAACTGACTCTACGACGGCGGCTTGGTTCGAAAGTGGTCACGTCGCGGCTTGCGATGTTGACGCACCGCAATCGTCATCACGAACGGCAGGTGGTCGCTGCCGCAGCTCTCGAGGTCGTGGGCGTCGATCGCACAAACCTCCTTGCTCAGGAGCGCGTGATCCAGCCGGACGACGGTTCCTGGGGAGGCGAGGATGCCCTTGGTCGACAGCCGGAACGACGATGTCAGGCCTCTGCCGAGCGCATCATGGGCGTCGACCAGGCCGGCTTTGAGTAGTGCCCGGAACTCGGGTCGGAAACGGGTGGTATTGAAGTCGCCAGCGAGGACGATGGGCTTGTCGAGCGACGGCACGTGGGCGATGAGTGATGCAATCTGCGACTTCCAGATCGGAAACCCGCCGGGGTCGACGACTGCGTTCGGGATGATCCCGATCACTTGAACGTTGCGGGCACCGCAGGGCAGAACCGCATGGGTCAACTTCAGTTGCTCGATTTCGATGATGGCCGACTTGGCATCGAGTGGGATCTTGGACACCACGCACACGGCGTACTCGCTATGGTCGTCGTCATCGACCAGGCGATGTGGGTGGCTCTCGTTTCCCCCAGCCGCTTCGAATGCAGCGGCAAATTTCGGATTCCACTCGGTGATGATCATGACATCGCCGTCAGCGGCCAGCAGGCTGGCCGCCAGTAGTTCCGGAGTTGGATTCTCGGTGAAGACGTTTGACACCACGAGCCGAATTCGTGGCGCATCGATCGCCCAATGCGGTTTCCGGGCCGTCAGAAACCTGGGGATGATCAGGAACAAGTGGAAGACCACCAGACACGCCGCTGCCGCCGCGAGGATCCATGCTCTGTCGACCACGGCGAGAACCAGGATCACCCAGGCCAGAACGAGCAAGTATGGCAACCCGTCCTGAGCCACCGCCAAGCCTGCGTGAATCGAAAACGACAGTACGGCTGTCAGTACCACGACCACGAGCAGCACGATGACGATCCACTGCACACTCGTGATCCACGCACTCGACAGCATCACACGGGGGCCAATTCGAGTGCTCGTGGTGGGGTTCCGTCGCCGAATGGGCGACCGCGGAGTTGTTCGCGATGGTGGGGGCTGAGCCAGCCGGCGAGGTCGGGGCCGATGGGCACGATGCCGGTTGGGTTGATGTTGGTGTGCACGACGTAATAGTGGCGCTTGATCTGGTCGAAATCGATGGTGTCGCCGAACCCCGGTGTCTGGAAAAGATCTCTGGCGTACGCCCAGAGCACCGGCAGTTCGGTCAGCTTGTGGCGGTTGCACTTGAAGTGGCCGTGGTAGACCGCATCGAAGCGAACGAGGGTGGTAAACAGCCGAACGTCGGCTTCGGTCATGGTGTCGCCAACGAGAAAGCGTTGTCGGGCGAGGCGCTCGGACAGCCAATCGAGCCGTTCGAACAGCCGATCGTACGCTCGCTCGTATGCCTGCTGTGATCCAGCGAACCCGCATCGATACACGCCGTTGTTCACGTCGCGAAAGATCAGGTCGGCGATCTCGTCGATCTCGCCACGCTTGTGCTCGGGGTACAACTCAGGCGCGCCGGGGCGATGGTGAGCTGTCCACTCAGTCGACAGATCGAGGGTGAGTTGGGGGTAGTCGTTGGTGACGACCTGTCCTGTGGGCACATCGACGATCGCGGGGACGGTGATGCCTCGGGTGTAGTCGGGAAATCGAGCGAAGTAGGCATCTTGGATTCGCTCGATGCCAAGTACCGGGTCAACTCCGCCGGGGTCGAGGTCAAAGGTCCAGCTGCGTGAATCGTGCGTGGGTCCGCAGACGCCCATCGACAACGCGTCCTCCAAACCCAGTAGCCGACGAACGATGATCGCTCGGTTTGCCCACGGGCACGCTGCGGCGACGACAAGCCGATATCGGCCAGCCTCGACCGGATAGCCGTCGCGGCCGTCGCGGGTGATTCGGGTCGTGATGTAGTTCGTGTCGCGGGTGAATTCCTTGGTGGCCTCTGCACTCATCCGCTTCACGCTACGTACGCGATCTCAATGAGCGGTGAAATGATCGAATTGATGCCGCGCTCCAGTTGTCGTGATCCTCTCCGACAGCGCGAGTCATCGATGGGACGCCGTCGATCGCCCATTCCATCAAGCTGTTGATGGTGTACAGGTTCGGGTTGATTGCCCAACCGAAGCCGTTCAGGGCACCGCCATGAGCCGTCAGAGATCGGCCGAGCGTGTCCGTCGCGATGATCTCGACCTCGGTCGGGTACGCCGTGAGCGGCGATCTCGAAACGACATGATGTGAACCGCGTGCGATCGGGGCGAGCACGCCGTCCAGCCGGATGAAACCATGCACATTCGTGGCGCCGCTGCCGAAATCGCCGCACATCGTGAAGAAGCCATCGCCCGTCTCGCCGGTGCCCCATGAGTACGACGCATAGGTCGCCGGACCCATCACATTCGGGCCGAACTGGCTGCGGACTCCCCAGGATCGGTCACGGAAGCCGACGCAATCGATCTCGATCGATTCTCCGCCGAGTGTGAGGGTGCCCGTGGCGGTGGTGGCCTGGTCGAAGTGAGTGTGAAAGGCCAGCGGCTCGGTGATGCACGTGACGTTCAGATCGATCTGCAGATCGCCGCCGTCGGGGTCCGAATAGCTGAGCTCGTATCGGGTCAGCGGTTTCGTGCATCGGTATCGGATTCCGTTTGCCAGGTGCATGTCCGACAGTGGCGTTGTCGGCATCGGCAGGTGCCAGAAGTTCTTGGCGTACCGGCATGTCGACTGTTGATCGTCAACGCCGTCCCACACGTAGACAGCGCCGGCAGCCACGCCGAGATTTGGTCGAAAGTACGGGTAAAACTGGATCGACAAACGATGCTCGGGGACGGCGAACGTGAACCAGCAGGTCTCGGTCCACTCGACGTCGGTGCTGGTCGGGATGTGGAACTCGTCATCGACGTGCCCGGAACCGACCGGCGGCGGCGTTGGTGGTGTTTGTGGTGGTGCGAGTGGCGCTGCATTCATCCGGCCAGCCTTGCCGACCGGCCATCCTCAGTGCGATGCAGCCGCGGTCGCAACGGCTGGCTCTTGGGCAGTGGGGGCGTCATCGGTGCGCCGGGTCAGCCGAGTCGCAAACACCGTCACCGCCAATCCACTGATGACGAGCACCCACCACACATCGTGGAACGTTTCAAGTGCGTTCGCCCGTGTCAGGTCTGTGGTGAACGCAACAACGAGGGCGACGCCAAACGTGCCACCGAGGTTGCGGATGGCCTGATTGACGGCCGAGCCGATTCCGAAACTGTTCGGCGGAAGACCCTGTACCGCAGCCGATGAGAGTTGCGGCAGCACGAGCGCGACGCCCAAGCCGGTCATACAGACCGCTGGCAGATACACGCCGAGGTAGTTCGGGATCACCGTTGCTCGTGAGAGCAGGTAGACGCCGCCGGCCGCCCACATCAGGCCGCCGGGAATGAGCAGGGCGCGCTGCCCGATTCGCCCGGCCAGTTTGCCGAGAAAGGGTGCGGTGCATGCAACGATTGCCGGTCCGACCGAGATCGCGAGTCCGGCCCGCAGCACGCTGTACTGCCAGACCTGGGTCAGGAACAACACGTTGCCGAGGAACATCGCGTTGAATCCAGTCGAGTACACCAGCGTTGCGCCGTTGGCCCAGCGGAAATTACGAGCCCTGAAGAGTCCGAGATCGAGCAATGGGTTGAGCACTCGGCTGCACCGCCAGACGAAGATGACGAGGAGG
>JANOQU010000595.1:0-19817 GCA_031422355.1 Actinomycetes bacterium | reverse complement strand
CAGATTGGCGGAGCTGCTCGCTGGAGCATTGCTTGCGGTGGCCATCCAACGGCGCCCCGAGTGGCTGTCTCGGTTCCGGCCTTCGTTGGTTGGTGCGGGCCGATTTCGGGCGGCGATCGCTGTTGCTGCCCTCGGGGTCATCGTCGTTGCGTTCGTCGTGACGCCGGCGGGTCGGGGCTGGGCCTATCGCGGCGGGCTGCCGTTGTTCGGCCTGGTCTCGGCGGCGTTCATCGCGGGGGTCCAAGCCGCTGGTCCGGTCCGGTCGCTGCTCTCGTTCGGTCCGCTCGTCTGGCTGGGCCAGATCAGTTATGGCGTCTACCTGTACCACTGGCCGGTGTTCGTCGTCGTGGACCAACGGTGGGACGGGCTCGGCGCAGGTTGGTTATTCGCTGCGGAGGTCGCGATCACCCTCACGATCGCAATCGCTTCGTACGTCTTCGTCGAGCAGCCAATCCGCCGAGGACCGGCGAAGTCGGCGAGTGCACAGCCGGCGAGTGCACAGTCGGCGAGTGCACAGCGGGCCTCTGAGCAGCCGGCGATCCGACCACGACCTCGATGGGTCGACTTTCTCGCGGCAGTCGCCGCCACTGCACTCGTCTGCGTCGTCGCGCTGACCTTGGATCTCGGCGGCGCATCGACGGTCGCCACGATCGACGCCGAACGAGCCGAGGCGGTCGCAATCCAACCGGTCGAAACGGTGTTGTTGCCAAAGCCCGCCGACACCTCGGTTATCGCAACCAACGGCGCAACGGGCCCGTCCGTCCCATCGGTCCAGCCGGATACC
Source organism: Actinomycetes bacterium (assembly GCA_031422355.1). Taxonomy (GTDB): domain Bacteria; phylum Actinomycetota; class Acidimicrobiia; order Acidimicrobiales; family Ilumatobacteraceae; genus WLMZ01. The sequence continues at coordinate 19,033 of JANOQU010000595.1, read as the reverse complement.
GAGCAGGTCGCACCGCTGCGAATCCTGGTCGTCGGCGACTCGACGTCGCTGTCCATCGGCAACGGATTGGTGGACTGGGCGTTCGACAACCGCGAGTTGGCCCAAGTTACTGTGATGGGACTCGGCGGCTGCGGGCTGGTCATCGATGGACTCGTCGGGACCGTTGTGGATCTCGCGTCGCGGGAGTGCGGCGACCGTGTCCGCGACGAAATTCCGGCTGCGGTCCGAACGCTTCGTCCCGATGTGGTCGTGGTTTCGATCAACGTCGCCGACAATTGGGATCGCTCCTTCGACGGCGGCCAGACGTTCGTGCGCCCGACAGACCCTCACTACGCCGGGCTGATCCGCGACCGATACTTGGCGTTCTTCGATGATCTGGTGGCTGCAGAGGTTCCCCATGTTGTCTGGCTGGACCCGCCGGAGGCATCGGTGTACGGCCGCGACGGTGTTCCGATCGACGCCTCACTCGCGGCGGCGGGCCAACAGCTGGTCGATGACGCGATCGATACTGCCGCAGCCCTGCAACCGTCGGTGATCACCGAACTCGATCTCGAGAGATGGCTACAGCAGGCCGGTCTGCTTGATGACCCTGCCAGCCGCCCCGACGACGTCCACCTGTCCGAGAGTGCCGCGTCGAGAGTCGTGAACGAGTGGCTTGCGCCGCAACTCATTGCGCTCGTCGGCGGCGACCGGACCGTGAGCCCCGACTGACGATTCTCTGTTCGCAGTCGCGGTACGTGCCGCGCCTGCAGTCGCGTCGGCCGTGGACGGTCGTACTCTGGCGAGATGGATACGACGCCGACCGGCCCGATGCCGATCGATCCGACTGAGCAGGTTTCAGCGCTTCCACCACCGACACCGCGCCCGGCCGCGCTTCCGCACGCAGCGTCGAGCGATCGGTGGCCGACGATGGACGACACGGCCTGGTTTCCGCCGCTCGACGGAACCGTTCGCGACACAGACCTTCACAGCAGGGCCACGATGGATTCGACGTCGGACCAACCCGAGGGTTCCATCCGACGTCGCCGCTTCACGGGCTCGAAGTTGTTGTCAGAGGATGCGTTCCAGAACCTGCGCCATCACCTTGCGACGCTTGGGCTTGCTCTGTTGCTTGCGCTCCCGGTCGCCGCGCTGGTGTTCTTCACTGTTGCAGCCGTTCGTTTTGCGTTCGACGACCGGACGTTCTGGAACTCGCAGAGCAACGCCCTCGCCCAATTCTGGTACGCGCTCGCGCTGTTTGTGATCGTCGCAACTCCAGCGACGTTCATTCTGCTCCGGCGGGGCTACCGAGCGGCCGCGGAATTCGTGGTCGATCGGGGCTACTGGAAGATTCTGCTGACGATCTATGTCGTGCTTCCTTTGACGGTCGGGGTCATCACCGTCGTGGCTGGCCACCTGGTTGCGGTGCTCGTCGTGTTGGTGCTGCTCCTGCTCTTCGTCGTACTCAACGGAGGTATCTGATGTCCCCGCACGAGCCGGAAGTCACGAGAAGCGATCAATCAGCAATGCGCCGGCTGCGGGCTCCCCTTCACACCCGTTTCGATGCTGACGCGGGTCGCGACGTCGAGATCGGCACCCCGTCGCGGCCGGTGTGGAGAGGGCGCGTCCACCTGATCGGGCTCATTCTCGCAGCGCCCGCAGCGGCGTGGCTGATCGTCGATGCGGACACGGCCAGGGCGCGGGTCGGCGTCGCGATCTACGCAGCCGGTCTGTGTTCGATGCTTGCGGTCTCGACGACGTACCACCGCTGGGTTCACGGCTTGAAGTCACGCGCCGCGTGGCGACGCGCCGATCACGCAATGATCTTCGCGGCCATCGCTGGTTCGACGACGCCGATCCTTCTGATCGCGATGCCGAGCGGTCTCGGGATCGCCCTTCTGTGCGCGGTGTGGGTGGCGTCGACAATCGGAGCGGTCTGCAAGTTCACCCGATGGCGACGCGGAGACCAGGTCGGCACCATCTTCTACGCAGGCGTCAGCGCGCTTTCAGCCCTGAGCCTTCCCGCTCTGTGGCGTCACGGCGGCGTTGGGCCAGCGGTGTTGTTCATGATCGCTGGTGGCCTCTACATCTTTGGAGCGCGATGGTTCGCCAAGAATTGGCCGACCCTTCGCCCGGCGGTGTTTTCGTATCACGAGGTCTGGCATGTCTTCACCGTGGCTGCCGCCGGCACCCATTTCGCCGCAGTCTGGTCGATCGCGACCTGAGGTCCGCACCCAGGATCGTGTTGCGTCGTCGGGCATCGAGATGAGCCGTACGGTCGGTTAGCTTGCCGTTCGTGGGAACCCGAAACAGCGACGAGCAAGAGATCGCCAATCTCATCTTCCGATATGCCGAACTGGTCGATGCCGCGGACTTCGACGGGGTTGGTGAGATGTTCGCACTGGCTGACTACGGCATGCCCGGAGCGTTGGTCCACGGCACGGCCATCGGTGACGTGATGCGGCGCTCGGTGATCCTGCACGACGGTCTGATGCGCACCAAACACGTCACAACGAATCTGATCATCGAGTTCGATGACAGTACGACTGGTGTTGGTCAAGCCACCTGCCGTTCGTACTTCACAGTGATGCAGGCGACCGAGACGTTGCCGCTGCAGCCGGTCATCACTGGCCGCTACTCAGACACATTCGCGAGCGACGACAAGGCTGGCGGTAGCTGGCATTTCATCGAACGGCTGGTCACCATCGAGCAGATCGGCGACGTGTCGCAACACCTGCGCCGACCCCCGCGCTGATTTCGACGACTTCGCACGATGACCACCCCGCCGCCACAGACGTCGGCCACAGACGTAGCGGTGATCTTCACGCCCATATACCCGCGAACCACCGTGTTACGGGGATTGTCAGGATCATGGGTGTGATTTTCTCCGCACCCGCCGACACGAACGGGCGGCGGTTGCGTCGGTCTGAGTCAATGTGTCGGCTGGCTTACACTCTTTGTGTACGCAAGGCCACAGACGCCGTGTGACACAGGATCGACAATCGACCGTATGACTCCACTTTCCACGTCGTTCCGATCAAGCCTTGCCGTCCTGCTGCTGGCGGTTGCCGCCACGGCATGTGGCTCATCTGAAGATGGCGGCTCGATCGCAGCCTCCACGACGCCGACGACAGACGTAGCAAATTCGTCGGAGCCGGTTATCGACACCGCCGCGGACGACACCGCCGCGGACGACACCGCTGCGGACGACACGGTCGAAACTGAACCGTCGACGACCGACTCCGAGAGTACGGACTCAACGGATAGTGAACCTGAAATCATCGGGTCAGTCACCATCGCGACCGTGACCATCCCTGCAGATGATTCCGATGATTCCTTCGTCGAGCCGGCCGCTGAACAACTCCGCGACGGTGTGCCGATGAATAAGGGAACGTTGTACGCGATCATCGATCCGACCTCGGGCACGGGAATCTCAATCGTGTCGTCGGTCGACGTCGCGTACCCATTCCTGCTGAGCAATTCTGCTTCGTTCTCGCTCGACCCAACCGGAATCGAGGGGCTGGTCGGTGTGTCCTCGCTGGATCATCTGCGTACATTCATCGATCCGACCGTCGACATCATGCAGATCCCGCCCGAGGACCTCCAGTCCGTCACTGAGCCGGCTGCGGCAGACTTCCTTGCGTGGATCAGCGGGCTACCGGGGGTGACGGTTGGGCCGGTCGAGGAGACGACCGTCGACGGATGGCCATCGCGCAGCATGACGTACGCGTTCGGACCGAGCCACAACGGTTTGCCGTGCGATGACACGAGCCTGGCAGGATGCGTCGTCACGCTGTGGAACCCGGCCGGATCGGTCTCGTTCTACGCTCCGAATGACACCGGAACGTTGTACGACGTTGTGGTCGACGGCAGCCGCGCCCTGATCGATGTGACGTCTCGTCCCGGAGCGCAGGAGATGTTCGAGTCCTTGCACTTCCTATTCGAAGACGAGGGCTAGCCATCGATCGACAGCGGCTGGTCAGCTTCATCGGGCGTCTTTGCCTGGGAGCATTATGTGTCGCAGCCGGGCTCGCAGGGCAAGCAACGTTCGGTGAATTGGCAGCGGACGCATTGACCCGCGCAAATACGGAGTCAGATCCGCGTGTGATCGTGGTTGCATTCGACACCACCGTCGAAGGTGCCGTGCCGAACGATGTTGCGTTCCGCAATGCCGTGTTCATGAGGGACATCGTCGTGTCAGCAAGCGTCGGCGGTGCCGCAGCGGTGGGATTGATCGACTTCGACAGCAGTGCGTTCTCTGGCGCGGGCGGAGCCCTCAACATCGTTGCGTCTGACGATGTACAGCGTCTCGCCGTGATCCCACTGCACGACCCAAGGTTCGCCCGCGACGAGGATGAAGGGCTGCCCCTGTTGACGGGCTTCCGAGTTGATGCGCTCGCGAGCGATGTGGCCGGCATCGGGATCGTGCGTCCGGGCACAGTCGATGTCGTGCGCACAGTGCCGGAGTTGGCACGAGTGGACACCATCGAGAACGGAGCCGAATTCGAAGTTCCCGACTACTTGATGGCTCAGTATGAAGAGCAGGCAACCAACCTCGCGACCGGCTTCTCGCTGCGCTTGGCTTCGATGGCGGTCGGCAGCAGCCCGACCGATCCATCGGCCGACGGTGTCACGCTGGATGGCCGGCGCATCCCGCTCGAGCACGGCGCCCTGCGCATTCGTTGGTCTGATGATTTCACCGGCACCGGAGAAGGGCGGGTGATCCCCGCCGAACAGCTCACCGATCTGATCACGCCCGGTTTGTTCAGCGACGCGATCGTGCTCGTCGGCACGGTTGACCCTGCGAGGTCGCCGTATGTCTCCACGCCGGTCGGCGATATGCCGCCGCTGCTCGTCGAGGCAAACGCGCTGAACACACTTCTCTCGCACCAATTTGTTCGGCCGGCGCCGTCGTGGCCGAGCACTGCGTTGGCGTTCGTTCTCGGTGCTTCGATGATTGCACCGGTCGCGAAACGGCGTCGCTGGCCGATCGCACTGATCGCTGCGATCGGGGTGTCGTGGGTCGCGCTGGCGGTCCTCTTCGCTCAGATACATCGCCCGATCGCTGTCATGGTGGTGCCGATCGTGGCCGCTTCCGTCGTGCTGTGCCGCCTACTGCTGCGCCAACTGGAGGCAAGCGGTGAGCGACGGCGAGTGCGACAACTCTTCGGTCAGTACGTGCCTGACTTCGTCGCTCGCCAGTTGCTGGACTCGGGCCATCAACAGCGCGCCCTCGCCGGTGAACGACACACCGTGACGGCGCTCTTTGTCGACCTGCGCGGCTTCACCCCGTTGGCTGCGCAGCTCGAGCCGGGACAGATTCGCGTGCTGCTGAACGAGTTCTATCGCCGGATGGGCGACGCGGTATTCGCCGAGGGTGGAACGGTCCTGCAATACATTGGCGATGAGGTCTTCGCCGTGTTCGGGGCGCCGCTCGCGATGGACGCCCATGCGACGACTGCGCTTCGGTGCGCGCGGGCGATGTTTGCGGGGCTGGATGGTCTGCAGGCGGCGTTGGCCGGGCACGGGCTGCCGCCGGTCAACTTCGGTATCGGGCTGCACAGCGGCGATGTCGTCGCCGCTCACGTTGGCTCACCCGCAAGGATGCAGTACTCGGTGATCGGCGACGCCGTCAACGTTGCGAGCCGGCATGCCGCGTTGGCCGAGCCCGGGGAGATCATCGTGTCGGCCGCCACGAGGGCACTCGTGGACGCACCGGATGGCAACGTCGATGCTGTCGATCTCAAGGGCGTCGTCGAGACGGTAGAGGTGCTTCGAATCCGAGTTGGACCGACATTCGTCTCGGGTGACCGCCGCCTGGTCAGCGACTGAGCGGCGTATCGGCGCGCCATTGCAGCCCACTCAGGTCGAGGACATCGACCCCGCCGCGCGTGATTCGGATGAGACCGTCAGCCGCCAGGCCGGACAGAACCTTGTTCACGGTGGGGCGTGTCGTACCTGCCATGCCGGCGAGACTCGCTTGTGTCATGGGTACGACGACTGGCAGTACGCCGTCGTTGTAGACGCGCGCCACCTCGGCCAGTCGGGCGACGATCCGATGACTGGCCGGGGCGAATTCCGCGTCGATCACCCGGCGCGTCAACCGCAACACCTGTGCCGTCAGAACGTCGATCAAGAATCCCTGGACGACCCGCCCGTCGTCACGAAGTTGGTTGAGGTCGGCGCGGCTGAGTGTTACCGCTTCGAGCGCCTCGAGCGCAACGACGGATGCTGTGCGCACGCCGTCGCGCAGCAGCGCGAGTTCGCCGAAACAGTCGCCCGGTCCAAGCAGGGCCAGGATCGTTGTGTCGCCCTCACCGTTGACGAGTTGCACCGACACACGGCCGGTCACGATGACATAGAGCCGATCGCCCGTGTCGCCGGCGTGGAAGACGTAATCGCCCCTTTTGTATCGCCGCCGAACCCCGATTTGCAGAACACGATCACGGTCCGCGTCGGCGAGTCGCTCGAAGAACGAGGGTGCCGCCATCGTCGGAAGTGTAGGCGCGGCCGTTCTTGCAGCACGGACGAATGAGGTGGCGACAGACCACATCCTGGTGATCTTCACGCCCACGTACCCGCGAACCACCGTGTTACGGGGATTGTCAGGATCATGGGCGTGGTTTCCGCCAAACTGCCGCAGCACTGCCGACGACATGAAGCCGCCGTAACAAATGCGGGCAACCACGAACAGAAGAAATTGGTCGGGGTGACAGGATTCGAACCTGCGACCTCCACGTCCCGAACGTGGCACGCTACCAAGCTGCGCTACACCCCGATAGGTGCCCGACGATGCTATCCGGCCGTGACAGCGTCTTCCTCGGCCGTTTCGGCACCGAATTCCTTCATCTCGGATTCGCCGGATTCTGCGCCGGAATCAACGGCAGCATCAGAATCTGAGGCGCCTTCGAGTTCGGCTGGCGTGGACAGAATCGAATCAACCGAGCGTTGGATCTTGAGCGCGTCGAGCGGCTTCACCAACCATCCGTCGGCACCACTGCGGCGGGCAAGGAACACGTCGGCTTGCCGATCGAGCAGCATCAGGATCGGGATGTACGGCACGACTCCGGCGCTCTCGTCGTGGCGGAGGTTCATGGCTACCGCCATACCGCCCATCGAGCCGCTCTGGAGGTCCAAGATTGCAAGGTCGGGAGTTCGGGCGTTGACGACGCCGGTCACGTCGCGGCCGTTTCGGCAGACGGTGAAGCTGGTCTCGGGGCCGCTCAGCGCGGCGACGAGGTCGTCGACCACCCACTGGGCATCGGTTGCGATCAGGACGTGCACGAGATCTGAGCGTACTCGCCAATGCGGCCGGCCCGGAAGTACACGGGCCCGGAGGCCCAGCCGGGAAGCAGAGTCGACAAGCACGGTCGCCACGCGCTCAGGGCGTGAGGGTGAACAAGTGGCTCGCAACATCACGCAGTCCGTCGAGGCTGTGCACGTCGGTTTCCAGCAATGGCACTCGATGAACAGCCGTCGGATCGATGGATTCGACGAGCGGCTCGATCACCGATTCCTCGGCATCGGCCAGGGTGCGCAGTTCGCCGAGGTTGCGCCACATCGCGCTCAACGCAGGGTTCGAATGGAGGTGCTCCTCCGCTGAAGCGAGTGCGTGGGCCGCCGTTGCGTCACCAAATCGAGGCTGCAGACGGTTGACCACGACGGCCGCGACGGACAGACCTGATTCGGTCAAACGGTCGGCGAAATAGCGCGCCTCCACAACGGTGTCGTGGCGGGGGGACGCCACGAGCACGTAACTGGTCACCGACGCGCGCAGCAGCGCCGCAACAGAATCAGCGCGGTCGCGGAAGCCGGCTTCCATCCCTTCGAAGGCTTGGAAGAATGTAATCGCATCGGCCAGAACGTCACCGCCGATCACCTTTCCGATCGTTCGCAATACCGGCTGGGCTGCGATGTTAAGCACCTTCAGGCCGCTGCGGGCGGGCAGCATCATCAGCCGGAACAGGCGATGGTTGATGAACCGGGTGAGCGTTGCAGGCGCATCGAGGAAGTCCAGCGCATTCCGTGTCGGCGGCGTATCGACGACCACGAGGTCGAATCGATGGTCACCATGCAGTTGGTACAACTTCTCGGCGGCCATGTACTCCTGGGTGCCAGACAGCGCACCGGCCACGTTTCGATAGAAGGGGTTGACGAGAATTCGCTCTGCGCGTTCGGGTGACGACGCGTACTGCGTGACCAGTGCATCGAAGGTCTTGGTCGGGTCCAGCATCATCGCCCATAGCGCCCCGTTTCCGAGCGGCGCCGGACGGAGAGTGACCGGCGTCGGCTCGTTCGTCAAACCACCGTCGAGACCGAGCGCGTCTGCTAATCGACGTGCCGGGTCGATGGTGACGACGACCACCCGCCGACCCATCGTCGCCGCATGCACGGCAATCGCAGCTGCTGTCGTGGTCTTGCCGACGCCCCCCGAACCGCAGCTGATGATGATCTCGGCATCGCGGATCAGTTCGTCAAGAGCTGTGACCTGTTTCGCGCTCATCCCGGCAGCCGCTCGATCTGTTCGAACAGCGCCGCTGTCAGCGGTTCGAGATCGACGGCCGAAATGCCAGCGACCGGAAGTTGCGGAAGTGTCATCTGGGCCAGCGCGAGGTCGCCCGACAGCCGGTCGAGTTCTGCGCGCTGCGACGCCCGGCGATGATTCCGAAAGAGAGCGGCATCTCGGAGCGCCGCCGGGGCACGGACGATGTCGATCTGGCCGCCGGGATCCACCCCGTTGACGATGACCGGGCCGAGTTGGACGCCGACCCGTTCCTCGACGGCGTAGGCGGTCTCGATCAATTCGTTGATCGGCGTGGTTTCGGGCAGCGTCACCAGGATCACCTGGCATCTCGTCGGATCTGCGAACAGGTCCAAAACGTCTTGGGCCTGGGTGCGGATCGGCCCGCTGCGAACAGTGTCCATCAGGCCCCGAGCCGACAGCAGAAACGTGACTGCATGTCCAGCGGCAGGACCGTCGACAACGATCAGGTCATAGCCCTCGGTTCGCTCCAACTGTTTCAATTTGCCGAGGACGACGATGTCGTCGATCCCCGGTGCCGCAGTTGCGACGACATCGATGATTCCGCTGGTCGCAAGGCGTTTGGAGACTCGCTTGAGCCCATGCGAGTCGAGGTAGTCCGCGAGTGCTTCCGGGGCGGTGATGGTGATCACCTCGACGGTGGAACCAGTCAGTAAGTCGCGCAGGACCGGCTTGCCTTCCAGTTCGACGGCGAGGACGCGAAGTCCGGCATCGGCTGCCGCACGCGCCAATACTGCCGTTACCGTTGTCTTTCCGACGCCACCCTTGCCAGCCACGATGACCAGCCGGGCCGCGCCGAAGAACTGCAATGAATCCACACGCCCTCCGGAGGCTCTCCTTGCGCAGACTATCGATGATCGTGTTGGCCGCCGCGGCCGGGGTTGGCCTGTTGGCTTCCCAAGCGGACGCGACCGAACCAATCACGACCGATCCGGTGTCGGAATCGACCCCTGCAGAGGACGCCGATCTGGCCCCGGTCGACGTCGTTCAGGTCAGCGGTCTGATCGACGAGATCTTGATCGACGAGATTTCGGTCGCGATCGATGAAGCCGAGGCGAATGGTTCGCAGGCCCTCATTCTGCAGGTCAACTCTGACGGCGCAGCCGTGAGCCGTGACCGGATGGTCGACCTGATCGAACGCCTCCGTGATTCTCCAGTCCCGATCGGCATCTGGGTTGGGCCATCGGGCGCGAACCTGACCGGCCTAGGAACTCAGATGATGGCGGCGGCCGACGCCACCGGGATGGCGCCAGGCTCGCGGATCGGCAAGTACGGCACGCCGCTGTCCGTCGAGGGGGTCCTGGTCGATTTCGGTGCCGCAACTGACCGGATGCGCTCGGAGACGATTGGCTTCCAGGATGCCCGGACCCTCGGTGCCCTGAAACTGAATATCACTGACGAAGGCGTGGCTTCGATCAAGAACATGGTGCTCGCGATGGATGGCCTCGCTGCTCGCGGGCGGGTTCTGGACACCGTCACCGAATCGCTGAACGACGAGGGTGGCACTCAGAACAACGCCGGCCCCGTGCGGTTCTTCAAGCTCGGTCTTGTCAACCAACTGCTGCACACCGTCAGTAGCCCCGCCGTTGCCTATCTGCTGTTCATCATCGGTCTGGCTCTTCTGATCTTCGAGTTCTACACAGCCGGCGTCGGCGTAGCCGGCGTCGTCGGAGCCGTCTGCCTCCTGCTGGCGTGTTACGGACTCGCCGCCCTTCCCGTACGCGGAGCCGCTGTGATCGCGATCCTGCTCTCGATGGTTGCATTTGCAATCGACGTTCAAGTCGGCATTCCCCGATTGTGGACGGGTGTCGGGATCGTGCTGTTCACATTCGGATCGTGGTTCCTGTTCCGCGACGTGTTGGGTGCAGATCTACGCCCGTCGTGGATCACCCTGTTGGCAGGAGTTGGTGGCATCGTGCTGACCTTCGTCGTCGGGATGCCGTCGATGGTCCGAACTCGCTTCGCGACGCCCACCGTCGGTCGCGAGTGGATGATCGGCGAGATGGGCACGGCCGTTGCCGACATCAGTCCGGAGGGACTCGCAGAGGTGGCCGGCGGTCGCTGGCGGGCGCGTACCAATCGGGCCACCCCGCTCAAGGCTGGCGACATCTTGCGCGTCGTTGCGATCGACGGAGTCACCCTGGAGGTCGAACCAGAAGAGGGTGGGGCGAAGGACTATCGCGAGATGCGCGGCAACAAAGGTGCCGAAGCAGAAGCCGAAGCCGAAGCGGACGCGGACGCGGAAGCGGACGCGGACGCGGAGCAGATCTCGACCGAATCTACGGTCGCCGAGCGGTGACCACCCACGCACTGCCGTCGAACACCACTGAGCCGTCGACGAAGCGCTCGGCAAGCTCCGCACGCACCGCCTGAGTGGCGAGTTCGAAGGTTTCGTCGTCCACCTGCTGGCGCATGACGGCTCCGGCAGCCGTACCCATCACCTGAGCCACGGCGGCGTCGATGCCATCTCCTGCACCCATCACGGTCGTCTTGACGCATGGATCGATCCGGACGTCGCTCCATCCGCCTCCGCTCAGCACCTCGCGAATGCGGTCCGGATTGCGAAACGCGAATGGACCGGGCGCGTTCGGTGCGGCACGCACCGGATTCGGCGTGAACGATTGCATGATCGCAGCCGGCACGCTCAACCACGGGTTGTGATCCTCTGGCTGCCAGCACACAAAGGTCAGCCGCCCACCGCTGCGAACGCTGGCCCCGATGTTTGCGAACGCGGCGATCGGGTCGGCGAAGAACATCACGCCGTACCGCGAGAACATTGCATCGAAAGCGGTCCCGCCAGCGAGGTCGTCGGTTTGGGCGTCCTTGACCTCGAACGACAATTGCGTCAGGCCGGCACCGCGGGAACGAGCAGCGTCGATCATCGTCTGCGCTATATCGCAACCGAGCACTGCACCCGATGGGCCAACAGCCTCAGCGATCGCTAGCGACGTCGTTCCAGTGCCACAACCGATGTCAATAATTCGTTCACCAGGCTTGGCATCGAGAGTTTCAAGAGCTGCACTACCGAAGCCCGCCAACATCATGTCGTACTGGTGCTGTTGACGAACCCAATGCGGCCCTCCGACGTCGTTCCAGAAGGTTGCCTGCGCTGCATTCAGTGGTTCGGCGTTCATGACACAAGTGTTGCAGGAATGCGATCTGGGCATGGTCACGCTGTGGCGACCACTTCAGCTGATGACACGCACCATGCGAGCACCGTTCAAATCTCTGAAAGACCAGGTAAACAGCCATTGTGCACGTGCAGCCTGTTTTGTAAGGTGCTTCCGGGTGAGGGGCCGCCAGAACAAAGGAAGCACGAATGGTCGCACGGCGTGACGACGAATACGACGATCTGCACTGGCAACAGGTGGCTGCGTGCCGGGGTGAGAATGCGGCGATGTTCTATCCACCGCCGTTCTTCGAGCGCAAGGATTTGCGCCTCGCACGTGAAAGTCTGGCAAAGTCGATCTGTGCGGATTGTCCGGTCAAACAGGCCTGCCTTGAATATGCCTTGCGGACGGCAGAGCCGCACGGAATCTGGGGCGGACTGAATGAGCTTGAACGTCGCGAACTCCGTCATCGGGCAAGCTGAGAGCCCGCCGCAGCCGCAACCTCAGCCGTCGGAGACACCAATCGTCGGTGCCCGTCAAGTCGTCGTCCAGAAGCGCACCTTCGTCCAGAACCGGCCAGCGGCCTACAGCGTTGCGGGTGCAGGTCTTCCCGTTGTTCTGCTGCACGGCTGGGGCCTTGCTGACAACACCTATCGGGGCGTGATCGCCACGATCGCGTCGCACGGCTGCCGGGTGATCGCGCCATCGATGCCAGGATTCGGGGGGACCCACGACCTTCCTCGCGAAGACTTCTCGATCGCGGGCTATGGCCGATGGGTGGCCGATCTGTTGCAGGCGCTGGACATCGACGAGCCGGTTGTCGTTGTCGGGCATAGCTTCGGTGGCGGGGTCGCGATCCGGCTCGCTCACGATCACCCCAAGCGGGTTCGATCGATGGTGCTCGTCAATTCGATCGGTGGGTCTGCATGGCGGAAGGGCTCAGTGATGCGTTCCATCGCAGAGCGACCGCTGTGGGATTGGGGTCTGCATTTCCCGAGCGACGTCTGGCCGATCCGCCAAGCTACGCGGGTGCTCCCGGTGATGATCGAAGACTTCATCCCCAATTTGTTTCGCAATCCCCGAGCCGTCGCGCGTGTCTCGAACCTGGCCCGGCGCGCCGACTTGCGCAATGAACTCGAAGATCTGCGTCGGTTGGCGATGCCGATCACAATCCTGTGGGGCTCACGCGATGGCATCATTCCGCGCGAGTCGTTCGAGGCGCTCTGTGTCGCAGCGGGAGTCGAGGGCACCGTCGTCGATGGATCGCACTCATGGCTGTTGGCAGACCCCGAACAATTCGGCGAAGTCATCACCAACGATGTCCGTGTCGCCAAACTTGCCCGCGAATTGGAAATGCAGGTGCCACCAAAGAAACGCCGCGGTATGCGCCGGGTGAAATCGCTGCTGCCGAAAGGCGCTTCAGCGGTCGACGACGCGCTCTGAGCTTCCCGCCAAGCACGGGCCGACCGATCGCCGCAAATCGCCGTGTCCGATTGATCGTTCCCGAACAGGAGTGAATTGTCGGTCAGCGAAGCCATTGGCAGCGACAACCGGCGAGGTGTCCGACTGATCGTTCCCGAGCAGGTGTGAATTGTCGGTCAGCGAATCTCTTGGCCGGATGCCGCCAAACGCGGGCCGGCGATCCTTACGTCGTCGCGGCGGCGGGTGACACCGCGACCGTCCAGTTCGGCCGCCAGCGGCAGTACGTGCTTGCGGGTCGAACCGGTTGCGTCGCGAAGTTGGGCGACGGTGAATCCGTCGGGGCTTTGGGCCAGCAGGGCCGAGACGATCGCGGCGGCAGCGTCGATGGTGGACGGATGGAAATGGACACCGTCGCGCTCGATGACCAGCCCGCGCCGCACCAGTTGACGCAACTCGCCCCGATCGACGGCCGAAGCGTCGGGAGGAGAGAACGAACCAGCGAGCAGGGCGGCGACAAAGGGATGGTCGGCGAGCGGATCTCGGACTTCGACCGGCCGGGCGACGCCTTGGTCGACGGCGATGTCAGGCTGAGTCGCAAGCACCGCCCGTTCGCGATCGTCGAACGCAGCGATGTCGAAACCAAGCGCACCAGCAGATGCGACTCGTTCGCGCACCGACGCAGTCGTCGCAGCGAGCACTGTGGGGTCCACGAGCCATTGCCCGATCGTGGCCGACCTGACCTCTCCGGTCAGCCGGGCGAAATCGGTCGTGGTGACCCACTTCCGTTCGCCGATCAGACGGTCGACGTCACGGTCGGGTCTGGCTTTGGACGCGGACAGAACAGGATGGATGTCCAAGATCTCCCCGCCGCCGACAGTTTCGCCCCGACCCGACTCGCGCAGGATGTAACGATCACCGGGCAACATCGGCAGGGCATTGGGAAGGTGCAGGCGGACCAATCCCGTCGTACCCGGCTGGATTGATTCGGTGCCGAGCACGCGCAGCTTGACGACGAATTCCCCAGATCCGATATAGGCCACATATGCGCCTCGCCGGGACACGTCGTGGTCAAGTCGGTCGAGCACATGAATGGTCGCGTCGAACCGCTTCGTTGGCCACCAGTTGGCCGACGTCACGACGGCATCGCCGCGGTCGACATCGGTGTGGTCGATCCCCGCCAGATTGAGCGCGACGCGATTTCCTGGCCCGATTGTCGTCACGGCCCTTCCATGGGACTGAATGCTGCGAACTCGCACGTCGAGGTGACGCGAGCCAACGACCACTCGGTCGTCGACGCGCAGCGCGCCGCCGGTGAGGGTGCCGGTCACCACGGTGCCGCTTCCTTTGGCGGCGAACGACCTGTCGACCCACAGCCTCGGCCGCTGCCGGTCGACCGCTTGTGGAGTTTGGGCAACCAGGGTGTCGAGCGCAGCTCGTAATTCGGCGACGCCATTCGGCCCGTCGGTCCTCGTCGCTGCGACTGACACGATCGGGGCATCAGCCAGGAACGTGCCGGCGACATGGTCCAGCACTTCGAGCTCCGCGATGTCGCGCCATTCGTCGTCGACGAGATCCACTTTCGTCAGCGCGATGATGCCGTGACGGACACCGAGCAGTTGCAGGATCCGTAGGTGCTCTTCACTCTGCGGTTTCCAGCCTTCGGTTGCGGCAACGACGAACAGGCAAGCGTCGATCCCACCGACTCCCGAGAGCATGTTGCGCAGAAAACGGACATGGCCGGGAACGTCGATGAAGCTGATCCCGCTTCCGGATGGCAGCACCGAATGTGCAAAGCCGAGGTCGATCGTGAGTCCTCGGCGCTTCTCTTCCTCGAATCGATCCGGGTGGGTGCCGGTCAGCGCGAGTACGAGAGAGCTCTTGCCATGGTCGACATGACCAGCGGTGGCGATGACGCGCATGTTCTCAGGCCGACTCTGCGGGGCCGCGGTGCGCCGAGAGCAAAGTGAGCGCAGCGACGAGATCGGCGTCGTGGAGCGGGTCGACGCCTCGCAGATCCAACATCGTGACGCCGTCGCGTGCCCTCGCGATGATCGGAGTCGGGCTCGCGCGAAGCGTGTCGACGTGGTCGCCCCCGATCGCGATGCCGAAAGAAGCGATGGTCGTGCCCGGTGCAGATCCAGCACCCGGTAATGACAACGTTGGTTCGGCTCGGCCAATACCGGTAGCTGCACAGATCTGGTCGGCTCGCTGTTGCAACTGCGTCGGTGTCGCAGCGATCATCCGCCAGAACGGGATGGATTCGGCCGCAGTTCGGTCCAAGTACGCCAGCGCCGTTGTCTGCAGTGCCGCAAGCACCAGGCCGCCGGGTCGCAGGGCGCGGGCCAGGGGATGCGAGGCACAGCGACGCACGAGATCGGCTCGACCGGCGATGATGCCAGCCTGTGGGCCGCCCAGCAGCTTGTCGCCGCTGAAGGTCACGAGCGCTGCGCCCTGCTCGAGCGATTGGCGCGCTGCCGGCTCTCCCGCAAGCCAAACCGGGGGAGGCCCGCCGAGCCACGGACAGTTGGCATCGATCAGTCCGCTGCCAATATCCGCAACGACGGGTACGGCCAGCGTCGCCAATTCCTGGACGGACGTGGCTTCGACGAAACCCTCGACCCGGTAGTTCGAAGGGTGCACCTTCATGGTCAGGGCAATGTCGTTACCCGGCTTGTCGATGGCCCTGGCGTAGTCGCTCAGCCTGGTCCGGTTCGTCGTGCCGACATCGACCAGCGTCGCCCCCGACTGCTCCATCACTTCGGGTACTCGGAACGCCCCGCCGATCTCGACGCTCTCGCCGCGACTGACGGCCACCCCACGGTTGTAGGCCAGCGCAGCGAGCACCAGCATCACCGCTGCTGCATTGTTGTTGACGACGATCGCAGACTCAGCTCCGCACAGCCGAGCGAACAACTGGCCAACGGCGGTTTGTCGCGAGCCGCGCTCGCCGGTCGCGAGATCGAACTCGACGTTGATCGGCTGAGCTGGCTGGCTCACCCCAACTGGCGCCCGGCCGAGGTTGGTGTGCAGCAACACGCCGGTCGCGTTGATCACTGGGGTCAGCAATGTGCGCTTGAACGCGATCGCTCGACCCATGGCAGAGCCGGCGTCGCCGTCTGCGATCGCGGCGCGCGCAAGATCGACGAGAATCGGATGTGGCAGCCCGGTCGACGCCAACGATCGCGCGAGGGAATCGACCTACGGAGGCCGCTTCGGATCATTCGTCGGTGCTGGTCCCATCGACCAGAAAGCTACTGCGCTCCGACCGCAGTCCATCGTGGGGTCACGCCTGCGATCGCGGAGTGCCCACATTCGATCGATCGTTCGTCTTTCAGCGCCGGTGAGGGCGACCAGCGGGGTGCCGCCAGCTTCAGGCCGACGCGCCGCCGTAGCGACGCAGGCCACGGTGCCACACCCAGCGGCTGAGCAGACCGAGGCCGACAGCGACACCGACCGCCACGCCCAAGGTGCCCATGGTCAGCCGGCCAGTCACTGCTTCGGCCGGAACGGTGACGGCGAATCCGATCGGCACCAGGAACGTCAGCCCGTATCGCATCCACGGCGGATACACGCCAACTGGGTACTGGCCGGATCGATAGAGGCCTTGGAAGAGCTCCTGCATCTCGTCGACCCGCGTCAGCCAGAACGACGAAGCGGCAAGCATCAGCCAGAAGCAATAGATGCACCACGCCCCGAGCAGCAGCAGGACCGGGAATGCAATGGCTCGTTCGAGGGCATCGGTTCCGTCGTCCATCTGGACGACAGCGATGATGAGCACGATCAGACCGGCGACGATGTCGACACCCTGCCAGATTTGGATCTGGCGCACACTCACCAGTGTCTGGGCGCTGGCCGGCTTTGTCAGCGCGTAGTCGAGGGTGCCACGCTGCACGTCTTCGACCAACTGCTGCATGTTCGGCTGGACGATGCTGCGGATGATGCCGCCCACCATCGTGAAGACGCCCATCACTGCGAGAAGTTGCGGTTTGCTCCAGCCCGCCAATTCCGTCGTCCGGCCGAACACGATCGCCAATCCGACCAATCCGGCGCCGAGGGTCAGCATCGACTGGACCAACTGCAGCAGGAAGTTCGCCCGGTACTGCAGTTCGTTCATCGCCCCGACCCTGAAGAATGACCATGCCAGCCGAACTCCACCGGTGCGGCGGAATGGCACGGGCGTGTGCGCGGCTGAACGAGTCTGCGGGTCGTTCGGCGCTTCAGAGCGAGACCCGGGCATCATCCGCCGACCGCCGAGAACTTGCGCACCCCGCGCCGCCAGACCAGCTTGACCAGCAGGGCACCGACCACGATCCACCCGATCTGAGCGGCGATGCCGACCGCCAATTCCTGATTCGTCACCGGACCGACGAAGGCCGTGATCGGGAACCCGAATGTCCAACGGAACGGCAGGAACCAACTCAGGCCCTGCACCCAGCCCGGCATCAGCGTCATCGGCACGAGTCGGCCGGACAACAACAGTTCGGCCATGAAGTAGGCCTCGTACAGCGCGCTGACCCGCGTCGTCCAGAACGTGACCATACCCAAGGCCCAGAGCAGCAGTGAGCGGATCAGGTAGGCACCCCAGATCGCGAACAGAAACGCCACGCATTGCTGCACGCTGGGGTGCAACGACGGCCGAAATGCCAGCGACAGCACTGCCGCGATCGGGATCCAGAAGATGATCACAACCACCTTCCAGCCCGCGAACGAGCCGAGGTCGTAGTGGATTGGGTGTACCGGTCGCAACAGGTGGCCAGACAGCTCACCCTCTCGAATCCGGTTCTCCCAGCCGAACGGGGTGAAGACGATGTTCATGTTCCGAACGAGCGTCCAGACGATGTAGTACGCGGCGAAGGTGCCGGCGGTGTATCCCTCCACAGAGCCCCCGCTGGACTCGGCGATCGTTCGCCAGACCACCAGATAGATCGTTGGCTCGACGACCATCCCGATCATGTAGAAGTAGTTCGCAGCGCGGTACTGGAACTGGGTCTGCATCGCCGTCTTGATCAGGGTGAGGTAGAGCGACGCCATCGAGCGAACCCGGCCCTCGCGGGGCCAAGCGTCGGTTGCCACAGCGTCTGCAGCGTCGTAGGCCGTCACGTCCGTCACGCCGGTTCCTCGGGCAGGGTTGGATCTTCGGGTAGTTCGGAGGCGAACACCGACTCGATCACGTCGTCGATCGGCGGGTCCTCGATGGTCAAGTCGAGGATTGGTTGCTCGGCGAGCAGGCGCGCCGTGACCGCAGCAGCCTGCGCACGAGGGACCTGCAGGGTGATCGTGTCGCCGTCGACAGCGGTCACTGTTCCGTATGCCGACAGGTCAACCGGGCCGGCTGAGTCATGGCGGACGACGATGGTCTTGGTTGCCGAGAATCGTTCAGACAGGGTCGACAGATCACCATCGAACAGCACCCGGCCGTGGTGGATGACGATCACCCGTTTGCACAGTGCTTGGACATCGGCCATGTAGTGACTCGTGAGCACGACGGTGGCGCCGTGACGGTGGTTGTAGTCGGCGACGAAGCGTCGGATCCGCTTCTGCATCGTGATGTCCAGGCCGATCGTCGGCTCGTCCAGGAACAGCACCGCCGGCCGGTGTAACAGCGAACCTGCGATCTCCATCTTCATCCGCTCGCCGAGCGACAGGTTGCGCACCGGCTTGTCGACCAGGGAGCCGATGTCCAGTAGCTCGATCAATTCGTCGCGCATCTCGACGAATTCCTTACGTGGAATTCGGTAAATCGCCCGGTTCAGTTCGTAGGAATCCAGCGCTGGGAGATCCCACTGCAATTGGTTCCGATTGCCCATCACGAGCGTCAGCCGGCTCAGCAGCGCAGCCTCGCGCTTGGACGGTACGTGCCCGAGCACGGTCGCCACACCTGCGCTTGGTTGGAGCAGACCCGACAGCATTTTGAGCGTGGTCGTCTTGCCAGCACCGTTCGGGCCGAGAAACCCAACGACCTCACCCGGTGCGACATCGA
>JANOQU010000594.1:0-3098 GCA_031422355.1 Actinomycetes bacterium | reverse complement strand
CGACGACCAGACGCCCAAGCTTCGGGCATCGCTCATCGAGCACGAATCGGTTGCCCGGCTGAACCATGAATTGATGATCATCGACTGCAACGTGCCGGTCGAGGTGGACTTCGATGATCTGGGCTTCACCCCGAATCAGGCTGAGGTGCAGCGATTGTTCGAGTTTCTCGAGTTCCGCTCTTTGCACGACAGGCTCAACGAAGCGCTGGGTGCGGTGGGCGTGGCCGCCGGACCGTCGTCGAGCGCAGAGGTTCTGGAAGCAGAGGTCACTGTCAGCGCGTCGGTCGACGACACGCTCGTCGTGATCACTGGGCTGGCTCGACTCGATATCGCCACGGGTTGGGCGGGCGATCCCGGTCGTTCGGACCTACTCGGCCTCGCCATCGTGACCGATGCCGATTCGGCGGAGTGCGTCTGGATTCCCAGCGAACACCTCCTCAACTCCGCCATCGCCATCGCGTTGTCAGCGCACCCGGCCGTCCGGGGACACAACGTCAAGGCGTTGATGCGTTGGATGATGGCTCGCGATCATGATCTCCGGGGCCTGGTTCTCGACACTGCGATCGCGGCCTACCTGATCGATCCGGCCGAGTCGCGGTACGCCGTCAGCGACCTGCTCGAGAAGTACACCCCATTCAGATTTCCACCGGACGAGCCGGGCGCCAAGGGCCAATTGGATTTCGGCGAGAGCGGAATCGACGAGGCCAAGCGAGGCGCGCGCGAAGCGCTGGCGATCAGTCGTCTGGCCGACGCCTTGCAGGCCGCCAACGACTCGCAAGGGATGGCCGAACTGTACGCGACGATCGAGAACCCTCTCGTTCGGATCCTGGCGAAGATGGAAGACGTCGGCATCGCTGTCGACGCCGGAGAGTTACGACTGCTGGTTGATCGGCTGAATGCCGAGGTCGCTCGTCTGAGCGGCGTCTTGCAAGAAGTCGCCGGTCGTCCGTTCAATCTCAACTCGCCGATCCAGCTGCGCGAGTTGCTCTACACCGAACGTGGCTTGGCGCCGGGGAAGAAGACCAAAACCGGCTTTTCCACCGATGCTGCGACGCTCGAAAAGCTGCGCGACCAATGGCCCGAGTTCATCGACCCCCTGCTGCAGTATCGCGAGGTCGAAAAGTTGCGTAGTACGTACGGCGAGGGTCTGTTGGCTGAGGTCGCTGCAGACGGTCGAATTCATGCAACCTTCAATCAGACCGTCGCTCGAACGGGTCGTCTCAGCAGCGACAGACCGAACCTGCACAACATCCCCGTTCGATCTGAAGAGGGCCGCCAGTTTCGCAAGTCGTTCATTCCCGGCCCCGGCGCCACGATGCTGGTCGCCGACTACAACCAGATCGAACTTCGCTGTATCGCTCATCTCGCCCAGGATCCCGGCCTGATCGAGGCGTTCGCGACCGGTCAGGACATCCATAATGCAACCGCATCGCGAGTGTTCGGCGTCGCGCCGGCCGACGTCACCTTGGAGCAACGATCCAAGGCCAAGATGGTTTCCTACGGCCTGGCTTACGGCATGGAGTCTTATGGACTCGGTCAGCGGTTGGGCATCCCGACCGACGAGGCTGCCGTCATTCTCGATGCCTACTTCGTCGCGTTTCCGAAGGTACGTGCGTATATGGACGCGACAGTCAAGGAGGCGAGGATGCGGGGCTATACCGAGACGCTGTTCGGTCGTCGCCGACCGATCCCGGAACTGAGCAACTCCAATTTCCGGATCCGTCAAGCCGGTGAGCGCCAGGCGATGAATGCTGGGATCCAAGGCTTGGCCGCCGACATCTTCAAGGTGGCCCTTGTTCGAATCGACGACGCGCTGGAGGTCGGCGGCTTCCAGAGCAGTGTCGTGCTTCAGGTCCATGACGAGGTACTCGTCGAGGTGCCGTTGGATGAGAAGGATCTTGTTGGACCGATCGTGATCGACATCATGCGAGCAGCGGCAGTGTTGGACGTTCCGCTTGAAGTCAACGTCAGTTGGGGCAACACCTGGGCCGCCGCAAAAAGCTAGGTGACGCTGCGATGACGGGTCATTGGTTCGAGCCGATCGCCGATCACCTCGGCTCCGCGTATCTGCGTTATTCGTTCACCAAGGGGACCGCCCAGGAGGTCGCCTTTCTCGTCGACGAACTGCAGTTGGAGGCCGGCATGCGCGTGCTCGATGTCGGCTGCGGGCCGGGCCGCCACGCGCTTGCGCTCGCACAACGTCAGATCTCGGTACATGGGATCGACATCAGCGACACGTTCGTCGATCTCGCAGCGGAGTCGGCCGACCAACTGGGTCTGTTGCCGCTCGCCACGTTCGAACGCCTCGATGCCCGTGCGATGGAGTTCGACTCGGAATTCGATGCGGTCATTTGCCTCTGCCAGGGGGCGTTCGGGCTGATGACGGCAACCGGAGACGATGGCGAAGTGTTCGCGAGGATGGCGGCGGCACTGCGTCCGGGCGGCCGCCTCGCAATGACGGCGTTCAGCTCGTACTTCGCCGTTCGCTATCACGAAGCGGCGAATTTCGATGCATCGACCGGCGTCAGCCATGAGCGCACAGCCGTGAAGAGCCCTGCCGGCGACGAAATCGAGGTCGACTTGTGGACCGGGTGCTACACGCCCCGTGAGTTGCGGCAGTTGTGCGAACTCAACGACCTGGTCGCGGATCGAATCTGCAGCGTCGAACCTGGAGCATATGCGCACGTCGATCCGACGACCGAAACACCGGAGTTCTTGCTGCTGGCGACCCGTTCAACGTCGATCTCCGGGGAACGCACCACACCCCCAAATGTTCACTGAATGTTGGCGATCTGCCCACGTCGGGATGGGTGTTGGGTGGTCAAGATGGGGAAATGGCCTGGTAGCATCGCATCGCGCCGCCTCCCGGTGACCGCACTCCGTTGTCTGCTTGTCTCGTTGCGCTTCCACTGATCGGTGCAAAAAGGCGGGAACTTCGGATGTCCCTCTCTCCGTACGCTGAAAGTGAATTCCCCTTTGTCCGATACCTCGACTCCCTCTTCCCCCGTCACCTCCACCGTGTTCGGCACATTTGACGAAGAGGGTAATTACACCCCCCGCCAGGTCGTTTCCGATGACCTCGGCATGTCGTTCGCCGA
>JANOQU010000593.1:0-10850 GCA_031422355.1 Actinomycetes bacterium | reverse complement strand
GCGGTGACGACGCCGGTCGCGCTGCCGACGTTCATCGACCACAACATCGACGGCCAAGGTTGGGACCAGTACGTCTCCGCGACCCAGTGGTGGTTCGACAGGATGGCGTTCGATTGTGCGCGGCCGATCCAGGAGAAGATGACGTTCTTCTGGCATGGCCATCTCACCAGTGAGTGGGGCAAGGTCAACGACACGTGGGCGATGACGAGACAGAACAAGCTCTATCGCGACAACGCGCTCGGCAACTTCGAGGTACTGGCCCAAGCAATGGCGATCGAGCCGGCGATGCTGGTGTACCTCGACAACGCCGACAACACCAAGTCATCGCCGAATCAGAACTTCGCCCGCGAGCTGATGGAGCTGTTCCTGCTCGGTGTCGGCAACTACACCGAAGGCGACGTCGAAGCCGCTGCCCGGGCGTGGACCGGCCACACCATCGACGAAGACGGCCAGTACTGGTTCCGCAACGATCGTCACGACGGCCTCGCAAACAAGACGTTCTTTGGGATCACCAAGAACTGGAACGGCCCCGACATCATTCACGAGATCCTGTCCGGTGCCAAGAAGCAGATCGCGGCTCGCTTCATCGTCGGCAGGTTGTGGTCGTACTTCGCTCATCCGAACGCGCCGACTGCGGTACTCGATGCCATCGCCCCAGCGTTCGCAGCCACGTGGGACATCAGACAGGCCGTCCGTTCGATCCTGCTGCGGCCCGAGTTCTACAGCACCGCGGCGATCCAGGGGCTCGTGCGGACTCCGGTCGACTGGATCGTTGCGGTGATGGTCCAGACGGGGTATCGCGCCGACGTTCTCAACCCGCAATGGTTCGTGGAGGGAATGGGCCAGACGCCGTTCAACCCGCCCAACGTTGCCGGCTGGAAGCAGAACTCGGCATGGATCAACACCAGCGCGATGGGCGCTCGCGCTGAATTTGCCCGCAGTGCGACCTGGCACCTGCGCTCGGACCCATCTGATCAGCCAGAAAATGTTGGTCGGGGCGACATGAGTTCGCTTGGCACGATGCCGATTGCGCAGGCGATCGACACGGTTGCGGCGCTGTTCGCGCTGAACCCGTTGTCGACGGTGACTCGCAACGCGTTGACCAATTACCTCACGGCCCAGCGCGCGTCGCAGGCGTGGTCGGACTGGTGGGAGCCTACGAATCTGCTGACGATGTGCCTGATCGCCCCCGAAATGCACCTGGCCTGAGGAGGCGTCGAATGCTGGATCCAGAAATTTCCGCGCGCGACGCATATTCGTTGCTCTCGACTCGCTCTGCTGCGGTCGGTGCACTCGACCACGACGGACTCACCCGTCGGCGATTCCTTCAGATGATCGGCTGGGGTGTCGGAGGCGGTGCAATCCTCGGCGGGCTGCCCGATGACTGGCGCCAAGCATTCGCTGCTGGCCCGCTCGGAGCAAACGAAGGCGTGCTCGTCATCATCGGCATGTACGGCGGCAACGACGGGCTGAACACGGTCGTGCCCTACACCAATGGAAAGTATCGCGATTACCGGGCGAACATCGCGCTCCCGACGAGCCAACTCCACGTCCTCAACAACGAATTCGGGCTGCACCCCAACCTTGGCTACCTGAAGTCGCTGTACGACACCCAGCAACTCGCGATCGTGCACGGCGTCGGCTATCCAAACCCAGATCTCAGCCACTTCAATTCGATGGCGACCTGGATGTCGGGTCGCGTTGGCAGCGCGCCGACGTCGGGATGGATCGGACGCTGGCTCGATGGCATCGGCACCAACGCCGATCTCTATACCGCTGGCTCGATTGGCTACTCGCTGCCATTGCACCTCCAAGGCCAGACCAAGCGCGGCACGGCCGTGCCCGACGACGGCTTCGGCTTCGGCGGCGACACCCGTGCTTCGGACATGCGGATGTACGAGCACATCAAGGCGTACTCGTCGGCATCGGCGGGTCGGGGGCAATGGCACGACGCGCTCGCCGTTGCCTCGCGGGGCCAGATCGATCTTGCCCAACGAGTTGCCCCGATCTTCACTCCCGAGATCACGTCGGATTACCTCGTCAAATCCCTGACGGTCGCTGCTCGTCTGATCAACGCTGATCTCGGCTTTCGAGTACTTGACACCAGTCTCGACAACTTCGACCATCACTCCGATCAGCCGAACGAGCACTCAAGCCGGATGCAGCAACTCAACGATGGCATCCAGGCGTTCTTCGCAACGCTCTCACCACAGTTCGCAAGCCGGGTGACGGTGATGACGTTCAGCGAGTTCGGCCGTACCCCCTGGTCGAACGATTCCCAAGGCACCGACCATGGCACGTCTGCACCGCACTTCGTGATCGGCGGCAACGTCAAGGGGGGTTTCTACGGCCAAAATCCGTCGCTGCTCGCGTCCGATGGCTCGTCGCTCGATCGCTGGGAGCGGATGAGTCACACGGTCGATTTCCGATCGCTGTATGCAACGATGATCGACGGCGTCCTCGGCGGCGGGTCCAGCACCGTGCTCGGTGGCAACTTCGAAAAGATCGACCTGTTCCGCACCGCCGGAGCGCCGACCGGCGCGTTCCCGGCACCGATCCCGGC
The DNA here is from genome assembly GCA_031422355.1 of Actinomycetes bacterium. Classification (GTDB taxonomy): domain Bacteria; phylum Actinomycetota; class Acidimicrobiia; order Acidimicrobiales; family Ilumatobacteraceae; genus WLMZ01. The sequence goes on along the minus strand of JANOQU010000593.1, from coordinate 8,287 downwards.
GCCGAATCCCGGCGGATCGATCCCCGCCGGCCCGGCGAACTTCGTTGGACTGACGCCCACCCGACTGTTGGACACCCGCGAAGGCCCCGGCCTACCGATCGGCCCATCGGGCACCCAGACGCTTCAGGTTGCCGGCGCCGGTGGCGTGCCGTCCGGGGCCGTCGCCGCTGTCTTGAATGTGACCGCAGTCGGCAGCACCGTTGCGTCGTACCTCACGGTCTGGCCGGCCGACGTCGAGAAGCCGACCACCTCGTCGCTGAACACACTCGGTCACGACGTCGTACCGAATCTGGTCATCTCCAAACTGAGCAGCACGGGTCAGGTCAAGGTGTTCAACTTCGGCGGAGACACCCACTGCGTGGTCGATGTGGTGGGTTACTTCGCCAACGGAGCCGGCAGTGGCCTGACCTCTGTGTCTCCGGCTCGGATCCTCGATACCCGCTCGGGAATCGGAGCGGCCGCCGCACCCGTCGGGCAATCGGCCTCGATCGATCTCCAGGTAACCGGCGCTGGTGGTGTTGCAGCTGATGCCGACTCGGTCGTCATGAATGTGACCGTGACCGAACCGTCGGAGTCTGGATTCGTGACGGTCTGGCCAACCGGTGCCGCGATGCCGACGGCCTCGAACCTCAACTTCGTGCCCGGCCAATCGGTGCCGAATCTCGTCATCGCCAAACTTGGCACCGGTGGCAAGGTCTCGCTGTTCAACTCGACCGGCTCGACCCATCTGATCGCCGACGTCCTCGGATTTTTCCGTGCGGGATCCGGAGCTCACCTTGTGGCCCTCTCGCCCTCGCGCTTGCTCGATACCCGCACCGACGGCGGCACTGCGAATCCGGTCAACCAAACGGCCTTGAAACTTGGGGTCCTGAATCGTGGGGGAGTACCAGCCGCTGGCGTATCGGCCGTGGTGCTGAACGTCACGGCTACGGAGAGTTCGACGAGCGGCTTCGTCACCGTCTATCCAACCGGCGCGCCGATGCCGGTTGCCTCGAACCTCAACACTGTCGCCGGCCAGACCCGGGCCAACCTCGTGATCGCCAAGGTCGGCAACGACGGCTCGGTTGCGCTGTTCAACAGCTCCGGTACCGTCCACCTGATCGCCGACGTCGTCGCCTACTTCACCACCTAACCCACACCTCAACCACTTCCGCGAACCCTTCTGCCTGGTATGAGGTCACTTTTGCTGCAAACTCTTGCAAGCGCGGCGCTCTAGCCTGGATTCGTGATCTCGCTCTCCGACGCAACCGGCGACCCGACTCGCCGTTCGGCTTTGCTGAACATCAAGCTTCGTGCACTTGTTCGTGAACACCTTGGGCGTGACGCCCTTGAGACGGGTGACACTGCGCCGGTGCCATTCGGTCGAGGGGCAGCGATCGTGGTCGATGGAACCGCTTGGGTGCTGCTCGACGAGCAGCCCCAGCGCGGGCTCGGTGCGGCACTTGCATGGTTCAGCCGTCAACCCGCGGCGGAGCGGATCGCGGTGATTGCCGACTCGTCAACCGGAATGCTGCAGCGCCGGGCGGAACTGTTCGAGACGCCAATCACCGTCTGGCACGCAGCCGAACGGCTGCTGCTGCCTGCCGTAGCCGAACCATACGTGGAGACGCTCGACGTGGATCCGGCCCATCAGGCATTGCGCGAACTGATCATTGCCGGCGGAGCCGAGCCACTTGTGGAACACGGCGTGCTCGTTGGCGAAGTACGGGGCCTGGAGGTCTGTCGGGCCGTGACCGATGCCTACACCGGCGAGGTTCGGCTGGAGGTCGGTGTCGGCGCCCATGACCGTGAGGCATTTCTGATGCTTCACGGTGCCCGACCAACAGTCGAGGCGCTCGCTGACGTCGTCGTTGCGGTCGAACAACATCGTCAAATCGACTCCAGGCTTCATCCGCTCAACCGGTTCGGTGCGGAACGATTTCTTCGCTGGCTGGCGGTCGCTCATCCGTTGCGAATCGGGGCGTCGCACCTCGATGTCGTGGATCCACCAACGGTTCGGACGAACATCAAAGATCCGGTTCCCTGTGTCGCCGCTGGCCGTGCGGCAGCCGACGGCTCGCCGCTAGTTGCCGTCTTTTCCACCGGGATCGATCTCGATCTGATTCCGTTCGCCGTCGACGCACGGGCGATGCATGCGCCTGAAGCTGAACTGGTCGTGGTCGTGCCGCCACGTGACCTCAGTCCGATCACGACGTCGATCGCCGGCTGGACGGCCGGTCCGACGCGGCTCGTGGCCTGGTCCTGATCGCGTTGGACCGCCGTAGCCTGCTGGGGCTGTGATCGATCGACTGGATGCCGTAGAGGATGAGTTCCTCACCGTTGAGGCCGAACTCTCCGACCCATCGGTGTTGAACGACTCGTCGATTCTGCGGAATACGACCAAGCGCTACAAAGAACTGACGCCAATCGTCACTCTCATCCGGTTGCATCGGGCTGCCGTCGCCGACGCTGCGGCCGCCACCGAACTTCTAGCCGTCGCGACGCCTGACGAGCGCGAGATGATGCGCGGAGAATTGCAACAGTCTGAGGCAGATATCGAGCGTCTGGCCGAAGAGATTCGGCTGTTGCTGCTGCCCCGCGACCCGAATGACGGGAAGTCGGTGATCGTCGAGATTCGCGGCGCAGAGGGCGGCGAAGAAGCCAATCTCTTCGCACGCGACCTGTTCGACATGTATTGCGGATATGCGGCCCAACAGGGCTGGAAGGTGGACGTGATGTCCAGCGACGTGAGTGATCTCGGTGGCCTCAACCAGACCACCTTCATGATCTCCGGGGACACCACGTGGGGTCACATGAAGTTCGAAGGCGGTACCCATCGCGTGCAACGCGTGCCGATAACCGAAAGCCAAGGGCGGATCCACACCTCGTCGGCAACGGTTCTGATCCTGGCCGAAGCCGAAGAGGTCGAGGTCGAGATCGACGACAAGGACCTCCAGATCGACGTCTACCGGGCCAGCGGACCGGGCGGTCAGGGTGTCAACACCACCGACTCGGCGGTGCGGATCACTCACAAGCCAACCGGGATCGCGGTTGCGATGCAGGACGAGCGCAGCCAACTGCAGAACCGGGCCAGGGCGATGACGGTCCTGCGCGCTCGGCTGCTGCAGGCAGCCCAAGACGAAGCTGATGCCAGGGCCTCCATCGAACGCAAGTCCCAGGTTGGTACAGGCGGTCGCGGCGAAAAGATCCGCACGTACAACTACAAAGAGAACCGGGTCACCGACCACCGGATCGGATTCACGATCTATCGACTCCAGGAAGTGCTGGCCGGAAATCTGACCGAGGTCGTTGAAGCCCTGATGGCTGACGAACGGGCCAAGCAACTCGCGAACGGCGATGACTGACCAGAACACGCCGACGTGGCGCGAATTGTGGGCCGAGACCACTCGTGCGCTCGGCGATCGCAACCACGCGAGGTGGATGTGCGAGGTGGCGAGCAGTTACGACGCTGGAGAATTTCTGGCCGAACTGGACCAGCCTGCGACGCAGCGCATGGTGGCCCATCTGGACGCGATGATTGCGCGACGACAATCCGGTGAGCCATTGCAGTATGTGCTCGGGCGCTGGCAATTCCGAACGCTCGATTTGATGGTGGACCGACGGGTCCTGATCCCGCGACCCGAGACCGAATGGGTCTGCGACGCTGCCGTGCAGATTGCGCGCAGTCTTCAGAAGCGCCCGTGCCGGATTGCCGACCTCGGCACTGGCAGCGGGGCGATCGGCCTGTCGCTTGCCGCAGAACTACCGATCGGTTCTGCCGAGGTCTGGCTGACCGACGTCTCCGACGACGCGCTCGACGTCGCACGAGCGAATCTGGCCGGCATCGGACGCGCTGCCGGGTGTGTCCGGATCGGGCGCGGCTCGTGGTTCGACGGACTTCCCGACAACGTGCGTGGCAGCCTCGACCTCATTGTCGGGAACCCGCCGTACATCGCGAGCGGCGACCCCTCGGTCGAGCAGTCAGTCACTGACTGGGAGCCACACGTGGCGCTGTTCGCCGGCGACGACGGCCTTGACGACATCCGCTGCATCATCACCCAAGCGCCGCAGTGGCTGACAATAGGCGGCTGGCTCGTGCTCGAGATCGGCACGGGCCAAGGTCCGGCGGTGCGTGACCTGCTCGACCAAGCCGGCTTGAGCGAGGTCGAGATTCGTCCGGACTTGGCTGGCCATGACCGTACGGCGATCGGCCAGTTGAATTCAGCCGAAGCGCGCAGCGAGTTGGCCGAGTAAATTTTCTTCCGACGGGTCGAGTTTGTGATCGACACCGGCAACATCGCGAGCCGCCGAGAACAGCGAGGACCGCAGAACGGTGCTGCTGATCCGAGCGTCGATCGAGTCGAGGAACTCCTCGATCGCATCGGACGAGACTGCGCGGCGAACCTTGGACATCGCGGGGCCGAGGTACTGCTCGAACGAGAACGTCGGACTGTCCCAGCCTGACTCTTCGCTGATCGAGCGGATCTCGTCGAGTTCCTCTGGGGTGATGTGACGATCGACGATCATCACCAGCAGCAGAAGCTCCAGCGCGGCCTCGTGCTCGCGGTCCTCAGTGGCGTGCACCGCCACATTGGCGTAGAGGTCGACGAGTTTGGCGTTCACTGGTGACAACGTAGCTCGCCGCTAGGCATCGATCCGCAACGACCGACGCAGGAACTCCAATTGGTGCAGAAGTAAGTTCTCGGCGACGACTTCCTGCGGAGTCATATGCGTGACACCCGATAGGGGCAGTACCTCGTGTGCCTTGCCCGCTGCGAGCAGTGCTGTGGAGAGCTGCAACGTGTGCGCTGCAACGACGTTGTCGTCAGCGAGGCCATGGATCAGCAGCAGTGGGCGAGTCAGTCGATCGGCGCGCGAAAGCAGTGAAGAGCGCTCGTACGGGACCGCATCGGTGAATGGGTCGCCGAGATACCGCTCGGTGTAGTGGGTGTCGTACAGCGCCCAATCAGTCACCGGAGCACCGGCAATGGCTGCGTGGAACACATCGGGACGATCCAGAACAGCGAGCGCAGCGAGGTACCCGCCGAAGCTCCAACCGCGAATGGCCACCCGTTGCCGATCAAGTTCGACGCCTTCACCGGCGAGCGTGATCGTGATTGCTTCGAGTGCCCGGACCTGGTCGTCGAGAACCGGCGACGCCAGATCGTGATGAACCGCTCGTTCCCACTCGGTGCCACGGCCGGGCGTGCCTCGGCCGTCGATCACGATCACGGCGAAACCCTGGTCTGCGAACCACTGCGACGACAGGTAGGCGTTCGATGCGCTCACGACCCGCTGCGCATGCGGGCCGCCATAGGGATCGAGCAGGACCGGAAGCGGGCCGTCGAAAGGAGTGCTCGGCAGGAGCACTGCGACGGCAAGATCATCGTCGCCGACACGATGGATGGTGACGTTCGGCTCGACCAGCGCGCGCTGGGCGTTGGAAGCAATGGTCCGGTCGTCGACGTCGGACGCCAGGACGCGAGAGACGGTTCCGTGAGCGTTCAGGGTGCTGGATCGGAGCACGGCAGTCCCGCCGGCAACAGTGGCGGTATGGACGCCCGGGTCATCGCTGATCTGGAACCACTCGATCCCGCCGGGAGTGAACGCGTCGCACAGTTTTCCGATCCAGACGTGCTGGACCGTTGGATCATCGAGCGGGTTCGCGAGAAAGGTCACGGAGTCATCGCCGACACTCACGACCGAGCGAACCTGGAGATCGGCTGGCGAGACGATGTCGTCGCCGACAAGCAGCCGTCGGGCGCCACCGCGATCCGCCGTCATCACGAGTTGACCGTCGGCGAGCAACCCGGGGACCCCTGGTACGAGTTCGACCCACTGGTCGTCATGATCCTCGAACACGACTCGTGTGTCGCCGCTGACCGGGTCGGCGGACAAGACCAATAGCCCGGTCTGATCGCGAGATTGAACGGTGAGGAGTAATGCATCCTGCGTTGCCCACGAGACGGCTGCGAGATACGGGTAGGCATCGTCATCCCATGTGATCCGAACTGACCCGCCGTTCAAGGATGTGACGTACAGCGAGACGTCTGCGTTCGCCGTGCCAGCCGCTGGATAGCGATGGGCGACAGGTGCGGTCGAAGGGTTGGCGGGGTCCGCGATATGCCAGATCGAAACCGGCGCAACATCGGCGCGCTCGACTGCGATGGCCGTTCCATCGGGCGACCACCAGAATCCACGTTGACGGCTCATCTCCTCGGCTGCGATGAAGTCGGCGCTACCCCATGTCACCGTCGGCGAATCCGCTTCGCCGTCGAGTTCCCACGAACTGCCGTCGAGTTCGCCGATCCTCAGCGTCGGGCCGCTGACGTAGGCGACTCGCTTGGCCGTTGGGTCCGGGCGAGGGTCAAAGACGGGGCCGCGAACTGGCAGTTCGCGGGCTGCTCCGCTGAGCAGGCCGGCGACGAACAGTCGGCCACCGAGCGCGAAGGCACTGACGGTGACCGACGCATCGGTTGCGTACGACACGATCCCGCCGGCACCCTCGCGTGTCCGCTCGCGTCGGGCCCGTTCCTCCGGTGGCAGGTCTGCTTCGTCGGTATCACCGAGCAGCAGCCGTGGATCTGCCACCAGCCGCTCGACCCCTGTGGCGACATCGAGCATCCAGAGGCAGTTGACTGGGTCGTCGCCCGCCGCGCTGCGGCAGAAGACCACCCTGTGTCCATCGGGCGAAACCGTCACGTTGCGAGGCTCGCCAAGCGTCAACCGCTGGGTCCGCGCGTACTGGCGAGGAAAGGTGAGCTCGGTCATTGGCCGGAGCCGGGTGTGACGAGGATTTTGGCATGCGCCTCTGGGTTGTCGAGATCGGTGAACGCCTTGGGCACCTCGTCGATCGAAACGGTGCCGGTGATCCAGGGGGCGAGGTCGACTCGTCCATCGGCGATCGCGGTGAGGGCATCGCCGAACTCGCCGGGCTCGTAGCCAAGAGCGAACTGGATGTTGAGTTCCTTGCCGATGCCGAGCATTGGATACATCAGGTCCTGTTGCATGCACGCGCCGACCACGAGGATCCGGGTGTTGCGTGGCGCGACGCGCATTGCCTCGTTGATCATGCCGGGCACGCCGACTGCTTCGAAGATCACGAGTTGTCGCACACCGTCCTCTGCCCGCCATGCGTCGATCGCCGAAATCTGGCGAGGGTCGACGACCACGTCGGCACCGAGTGCCTCAGCGAGAGCACGACGCTTTGGCGAGAAATCGGCAGCAATCACGGGGCCGATACCGCGCATCTTCAGGTCCGCTATACATGCCAGACCGACCGGCCCGCATCCGAGCACGATCGCCGATTCGCCAGCATTGATGCGACTCTTGGCGACGGCATGGACTCCAACGGCGAGCGGCTCGGTCAAGGCCGCCAGGTTCACCGGCAGCCCGGCAGGAACCTTGATGCCCATCAGTTCGTTGATCACCATCATCTCCGCATAGCCGCCGGGATAGGTGTTGCTGAATCCAATTGCGTGCAGGCCACCGCTGTCGAACGCAACCGGCATCGACACGACGACATCGCCAGCCTTGAGGTTGTGGCAGTCCGGGCCAACCTCGACAACCTCACAACAGAACTCGTGGCCCATGACGGTGTCGTGCTCTGGCTCAAACATCTTCATGCCCATTGGGTCCACGGGCAGACCTTCGTTGAGCCTCTCGCCGATCTCGCGTTGCTCTCGACCGTGGCGAAGCAAATGCAGGTCGCTCCCGCAGATGCCGCAGGCAAGGACCTTGGTCAGGACCTGACCCGGCCCAGGCACCGGGACCGGAATGTCATCGACTCGAAGCGTCCAATCATTCATCACCGCAGCGCGCATCACGCCACAGTACGCAGTCCCTCGACCGAGCTACGACACGTCGACGGTGATGATGCCGTCGGCATCGAGCGTCGCGACCCGCCCGACCCACTCCCCGGAACACATCGCCGACGCGAGCGCAGCATCTGACGACTTCGACCATGCCCGCCGCCCATCGGCCAACAGGCAGGCTGCATAGACGATCTCCGGTTTGCCCTTGCGGTCGTGGATCACCGTGTAGGCCTCGATCGTCACCTCGCCGGCAGCGTCGATACTGTCCGCGACCTCGCGTCGTGGCATCGCATTGATATCAGCCTGAGGGTTGCCGTGGCGGAAACCGTTGGCCGATGGTTCGGTGCTGTAGATGCCGAACGAGTGCTTGGTCGCGAAACCTCCGTTGGCCCATACCAATCCGTTGGAACCGGGGGAGTTTCGAACGTCGTTCATCACGGTTGCGATCGCGTGCATGACGTAGTTGTTCCATGGTCCTCCTGCGAAGGACAAGC
>JANOQU010000592.1:0-5660 GCA_031422355.1 Actinomycetes bacterium | reverse complement strand
ATCGTCGCCGAATCGATCAGCGCCGACGCGCCGGTTGGCGACCACTGCGTCGGCTCGGTCGCAGTGACACCCTCGGCGAGGCAGGCCGACGACACGCCATCACCGGTCGACCGCAACTGTCCATCCTGAATCCATGTGATCTCTCCGAACGCGCCGACAGCCGACATTGCGCACGGCCCCGTCGGTGCGGCCGGATCGATGACCTCGGCGACCGTGTTGATCGGTGCATCGGTGGCTGGCGTGTCGGTGGCTGGCGTGTCGGTGGCTGGCGTGTCGGTGGCTGGCGTGTCGGTGGCCGGCATATCTGTGGCCGGCGTCGTCGGAGCAGTGGTCGGCACGGTCACCTCGTCGCTCGTGGGTGCGGCGCTCGTCGAGGTCTCGGCCCCCGGTGCGGCGCGTTGCTCGACCGACGAACAGCCGGCGCCAGCGACGATCGCAACAGCGACCAGCCAGTGAGAAGCCGTGCGAAACCCCATTCTCGAAGAGTACGACATCGGCGTCGTAGGTCGATTCGATCCAGAAATTGTCTCGCAGCACTCACCGGCACTCACACCGCAGCGTCAGGTGCTGAACCACTCCGTCAGTCGGGCCAAGCCTTCGTCGATGGTGACCGTGGGTCGCCAGCCGAGGTCATTGCGCGCGGGCCGAGGATCGAACCAGTGCGCGGTGCCCAGTTGTTCCGCGAGGAACCGGGTGAGTGGTGGCTCCGACGGTTGGCCGACCGGATCGGTTCGTCCTGCGCGGGCACCGAGCCGCCAGAGTCCTTCCACCATCGATCCAGCGACCAGCGCGATCCGGCGCGGCACTTCCTTTGGCTCGATGTTCAGGCCGGCGGCACGGCAGATGCCGAGCACCAGTTCGCGAATCGGCCGGGGTTCGCCGTTCGCGATCACGTATGCACGGCCGACGCAATGGGCACCTGGCACGGCAGCGTCGATGGCAGCGACCAGCGCGCTCGCCGCACAATCGATGTAGGTGGTGTCGACAAGCGCTGCACCCGTGCCGACGAGGGCTAGGCGGCCAGCCCTCGCACGTTCGACGATTCGGCCGACGAGTTGGGTGTCTTCAGGACCCCACACGAGGTGCGGGCGGATCGCGACCACGGCTAGTTCGTCGCCAACTGCGGCGAGCGCAAGTCGCTCACCGAGCGCCTTCGATTCTGCGTAGAAGGCGCCGGTACGGCCCGTGACCGGCGGCGTCGCCGGAGCACCGATCAGCGCCTCGCCGGCGTGAGCGACCGAGGGTGTGCTCACATGAACGAGCCGCTCGACGCCGTGCAGGCGCGCGGCATCGATGACCGCGACAGTTCCGTCGACGTTGATGCTGCGGTAGTCGTCCCAACTGCCGATCACGCCAACTTTCGCCGCCGCATGAACGATCCCATCGCAGCCCTTGGCCGCGGACCCGACTGCCGCTGCGTCGCGGATGTCGCCCAGGATCTGCTCACAATCGATCGGTGCCTGGTGCCGTTGGAAGCACACCACGTCGTCTCCGCGCTCGACGAGCGCCTCGGCCGTACGCCTCGCCAGCAGGCTTGACCCACCCGTGACCAAGATGCGCATCAGGTACCTCCAGCGATGTCGGCGCTGCTGGCGCTGCTGGCGGTGCTGGCGCTGCTGGCGGTGACGCATCCAACCCGGCGGTGGCACAAACCACGCCCTTGGTCCCGCAGCGTGTCACCCCTTGGCACAACGCGGCACCAAGGGCGTGAAACGTGCCACGAAAGCGGAGGGATGCCGGCGGGACTGGGGCGGCTGGCCGGGCTAACGCATCCAACCCGGCGGTGGCACAATCCACGCCCTTGGTCCCGCTGTGTGTCACCCCTTGACACAACGCGGCACCAAGGGCGTGAAACGTGCCACGAAACGAACACCCGGGGTCGCCACCAACGCGAGGCGATCACCATGGGCGGCGGGCTCGGTTGCCGGCGAGCAGGTCGGCCGCCCAGCGGGCGACGGCGGCTCGGTCGATTTTGGTGTTGTGGCGGATGTCGACCGGCAGGGCAGAGACGGTGAGAACGGCAGCGACAGGCACAATTGACGCCGATGCCACGGCGGTGCGCACCGCATCGCAACGTTGCTGATCGGCGATGCCGTCATCGGTCGACACATCCTCGACCACCACCACCAGCTGCTGGCATCCGTGCGGTCCGACCCCGACGGCGGCAGCCCGATCGATGCCCTCGATGCCCTCGACCGCAACCTCGATCGGCACGGGTGTGACGGGGCCATCGACGGCGTGGATGACGTGAACATTGCGGCCCTCGATCCACAGCATCCCTGACTGATCGATTCGGCCGACGTCGCCCGTCCGATGCCACACCAGACCGTCGCCGGTCTGCGGCCGGGCGTCGTATTCAGTACGCCACAACTGGTCGTAGCCGTCGGACAACCAGGGCGCACGGACCAAGACCTCACCGGTCGAGCCGGTCGGCAGTCCCGAGACAGCCGAGCCCGGGTCGAAGTCGAGCGGAGCGATCAACAACTCCACTCCACTCACCGCACGGCCCACGCACACGCCTGTGCCGCCGTTGGATTCTGCCGCGGCCGAGGCCGACTCTCGCTCGGCCAATTCGATGTCGGCGACCGGCAGACACTCGGTCATCCCGTACGGCGTGTGCAGTTCAGCGTTCGGACACAGCGCTGCCGTTGCTCGCAACGTCGCGATCGGAACCGGAGCACCGGCTGACAACACCATTCGCAGCGACCGGAAACTGCTGGCCGAACCGCTGGCCGATGAACCGGCCAATGTGCGGTTGACGTTGGCGAGCGCTGCGGGAGACGCGAACACGATCGTCGCCCCGATCGATTCGATCGCAACCGAGAGCGCAGAAGCGGTCAGGGTGCCCGGCGCAGTCACATCGACATCGGGAATCGTCGATGCAATGCCGAGTGCCGGACCATAGAGCGCGAACGGCGCGAAGGCCGCTACCAGCCGGTCCGCCGGCCCGATTCCGTACGTCGACCGGACTGCGTCGCGCTGGGCCGACATCTGGCGATGGGTGTATCGAACGCCTTTGGCCGGTCCGGTGGCGCCGGATGTGTACAGCACAGCCGCGACATCGTCGGGCTGGGGCTCGGCCGGCATCGCCGCACCCATTGCGACGAGTTCATCGAGCGTCGCGACAGCGGTCGGAACGCGCCGAGGACCAGCGACGAACGCACCCGCCCGGGGCGCCCAGCGGAGCAACCGCGCCGCAGCGATCGCCTTCGGAGGTCCAACGACCCATTGCACGTGGGCGGCTCGCACGGCAGCCCGGAGGCCCCGTAGGCCAAGCCCGCGATCCGCGACCACGGTGATCGCACCTGCGCGCCAGCACCCATACACAGTGGCGAGCAGATCGATGCCCGGATGGACCAGCACGGCTACCCGGTCGCCCGGCGCGACACCGCGAGCGATGAGGCCGGCTGCGACTCCCATCACTCGATCGTTCAGTTCGGCGAATGTCGTTCGCAAACCGGTCGTACCATCGACAAACGCAACCTCGTCGTCACGAGCGCGGTCAGCGATCGCGGCCCAGATTGACGGCACAGGTTCCTCAGCCAAATCGGCCCCGGCCCCCACAGTTTCAACGACCTCGCCAACCTGAGGGAACACCCGCTCGCTCAACCAACTGTCGACCACCGCGGCGATATCGGTTTCTTCGACGACGAGATGGCCGAGTCCCGGAAACCTGTGACGGTCTGCGTGAGGCAACCGGTGCGCGAGATCGAGGGCGAAGTCGTCGTTGAAGACTGGGTCCTTGGACCCCCACGCGAGCAGGATCGGCATCGTCAACGATCGGATTCCCTCTGCCACCTCGGCGACTGAAGCGGCCGACGGATACGACGGCGAGAACGGCACGTCATCGACGAACTCGGCGATTGCCCGCCGAAACCGAGCGGCGCGGTAGGGGGCTCGAAGGCCAGCCCGGAATGCCGGATCCAGTCGCCGGCCGGAGAGCCACAGCGTTCCCTCTACGAAGGTTCGCGTCCAATGACCAACCAGCGCCGTGATCGGACCGGCGGCCGCAAAGCGAATGATCGTCGGCGCCCGGCGGCCAGCCGGCACGGCAACGCCGGTGTTGCACAGCACGACGCCCTGCACCTGGGCACGGTGACGTAGCACCCAGCCGAGCGAGATCGGTCCGCCCCAATCGTGGGCAGCCATGACCACCGGGCCATCGATCGCGAGCGCGGCGAGCACGTCGTCGAGGTCGTCGACGCGCTGAGCGAAACGTCGCCGACCCGGACGATCGGAGAACCCCATCCCGAGTTGGTCGACCGCGATCACTCGATAGCGGTCACCGAAGCGTGAGAGAAAACTGCGCCACAGCAGTGACCACGTCGGGTTGCCGTGCACGCAAACGATCGTGGTGACCACACCGGAAGGCGCAGCGGGATCAACCGGCGCTCCAGTGTCCAGCACGTGCCATGTGTTCGCACCCACTTCGATCAAACGCGACCATGCCGGATCGACGCCCCACGATGACCACGCTGTAGCCGTGGGCAGATCGGGTCGCAGCGTTTGTGAGGTGTGCCCGCTGGTCACCAGGCGAGTTCGGTGAAGCTCATGTTGAGACCGGAGCCGACGCCCATACACAACACTCGATCACCGCTAGTCAGATTCGGCGCCTCGCCGGCCAGCGTGATCGGGATTGCGGCTGGACCGACATTGCCGTAGTGCGGGTAGGTCAACGGCACCTTCGCCGGGTCGATGTTCAAGCGCTCACACAGCAACCGGGTGTGCACGCTGCTGACCTGATGGATGATGTAGCGGTCCATGCCCTCCGCCCAGTTGAACTCCGCCTTGGCATCTTCCCAGCACGCAAGACCCAATTCCAGGCCGGCGTCGAGCAACCGCCGGGTGTCCGTCGTCATCTGCTCGAGGTTGCCGATGCACAGCTTGTGGTGCTGGGTCGCGGCTCGCACGACGCCACCGACGATGCGGTGGGCATCGGGATGGGTTTCGAGGTTGCCGATCACCATTGCCGCAGCACCAGAACCGAGGGTCAGCGATGCGAACTCGTCGAAGACATCGACTGCAGATGCAGTCTCTGACTGCAGCCGCTTGATCGTTGCCAACTGGGTCTGGCGGCTTCCTTCGCCATCGACGATGAGCGCGTAGCGGATGAAACCGGCATCAATCGCAGTCGACGCGAGATGCATTGCGTTGACGAACCCGAGACAAGCATTGGCCAGATCGAAGTTGTTACACGCAGTCGAAAGACCGAGCGAATTGTGGACAGCGCACGCAATGGAGGGCTCCAGGTAGTGCTTGCAAACCGAGGTCGAGATCAGCAACCCGATCTCGGCCGGGTCGACACCAGAGGCATCGATTGCCTTGCGACCGGCGAGGGCGGCGGCCTCGTCGAAAGTCACGCCTTCGGGCCACCAGCGACGCGACTTGATTCCGGCCAATTCGTTGAGCAGACCCGGGCGCAATCCGCAGCGGGTGTAGGTCTCGGTCAGTTGCTCGTCGATCCAGTCTGATGTGATGACCTCGGGTGCCTCCACTGCTTCGACGGACAGAATGCCCGCTCGCTGGTGGCTGAAACTTGCGTTCCCACTCATGGTGGCGACTCCGATCAGTGGCCTGAGCGCAACGGTGCGTGAGGCGAATCAAGGTCAGCCTAATGTGACGAGATGCCATCTCAAAGGGCGCTCGTGCGTCGGCCGAGC
>JANOQU010000591.1:0-10202 GCA_031422355.1 Actinomycetes bacterium | reverse complement strand
CTCGCCCGTCCGGTTTCGCAACTGGCCGCCCTTTGGTTTCCTGGTCGCAACCAACTGGGAAAGCATTGATCGAGGTCGATCCGGCCACTCACCGGTTGATCTGGCACTCGGCGACGTCAGGACAGACCGAGGACATCAGTTTCCTCGACCGAACCGATCTGGCCGTCTACCACCCGGCAGGTAAAGCAATCGTTGCCGTCGGTGTCGACGAGAACGGCCAGTACGGAATCTGGCTGGCCTCCAACCGTGGCGAGAACCGAATGCTGATCACGTCGATCGACGACCCGTCGACACCGGCCACCGACCTTTCGTTTTCGGCCGACGGCAGCTCGCTCTACTTCGTTCACGGGTTCCTCCACCAACTCGGCTTGTTCGACTTGAAGCTGTATGAGATCGGTGTCGCCGATCGGTCAGAGGCAGCCATCACCGCCAGCACGGTCGAGTCGGTGTTCGCGATCACGACCGGCCCGTGCGATACGACCGGCTCAATTCTCGTGTATCCGTTGGGTCCGACTCGCGACCTGCGCACCGATCCGGTATCTCCGTTCGACGACACTCAGACCATCAGGCCAGTCGGCTGGTTGGCGGGTGGTCGACTCGTCATCAGCGCAAGCCACGATGGTTGCGATGGCGCCGCCGATGTCTGGACATGGACCGCCGATACCGGCGTCTTTCAGCAGATTGGATCGGGCTGGGATGCGGTGTCCGTTCGTATCGCCCGAGGTCCGTTCGTCGACCTGCCAGACAAGATCGAGCAAGCGGCGCCTGGTTGATGACCTCCCTCGCTGACCGGTCGGGCAGCTGTGGAACTGCAACGCAGGTCACGGTGGCTTTTGATGACCTGCCCGGCAGGCTTGATCTGTGAATCAACGGGACATGCTCGTCATCGGTGGCGGGCCAGCGGGTGCTGCTGCGGCGATCCGCGCTGCTCGGTCCGGAGCACGGGTGACTCTTTTCGAGAAGGGTCCCCTCGGCCGTGACAAGGTCTGCGGCGATGGGCTCACTCCGCGTGCAGTCGGCGCGCTGAACGACCTTGAGATTGACATCGGGCCCGCTCACCGAATCGATGGTCTGCGGATGATCGCCGGCAAGAAACGCCGCGAACTTGCGTGGCCGACGACGGACCGATTTCCCGGTCACGGGGCGGTGTGGCCACGGCGACAATTCGACCGCTACCTCATCGACATCGCGATTGCGGCCGGCGCCGAGGTGCGATTCGATACCGAGGCGCTACCGGTTCTCGATGGCCAACGAGCCACTGGCGTGATCGCCGGCGGGGAGACGTTCGAAGCGCCGCTCACAGTGCTGGCTGCGGGCGCTCAAGGTGCGGCGGCCAAGATGCTCGGTGCCGAACGCGATCCGGACGAACCGTTCGGTCTTGCGATCCGCGCCTACGCCGAAACACCGCGCCACGCCGAACGACATCTCGAAGCGTGCCTGTCGTTGCGCGACGAGCACGGCACCCCCGTTCCCGGATACGGCTGGATGTTCCCTGCTGGCGATGGCACCGTCAACATCGGTGTCGGCGCGCTCAGCACGATGAAGGGTTTCAAGAAGCTGAACCTGAACACCCTGCTCGATCAGTACGCCGCGATCGTTGGTGACGAATGGTCACTGGGGCCGTACCTCGAAAAGCCCCGGGCCTGGCGGCTGCCGATGAGTTGCGTTCGACGCCACGGCCCGGGATGGTTGGCGATCGGCGACGCTGCCGGTTTCGTCAACCCGATGAACGGCGAAGGCATCGACTACGGACTCGAAAGCGGAATGCTCGCTGCGGACCTGTTGATCGCGAATCCGACCACCGCGCCCGATGTGTACGACCGAGTCGTCGGCGAACGGTTCGATTCGTTTCTGCGCACCGGGCGACGGTTCAGTTTCATCATCGGCCACCCGCTGTTGCTGCGCAGCGGCCTTCGTCTCTCGGTCGGCACTCAGGCTGCGGCCAACATCACCCTCGCTGTGATGGGCAACCTGATCGATGGTGAGACGCCCGGCGCCGCTGGCCGAGTGATGAGCGTCGCCGATCGCGTCCTCGCGGTCGCTGACCCGCTGTTGCGTCGGACCCGGCCGCGGAGCTAACGCCCGTCGATATAGGGTCACGTCGAGCAAGGGGATCGATGCCATGGGCCGCGCCAGGACGTTTGCGCCGTGAACACCAATGTGGTCAACGAGCACACCGGAGAAACTGTCGAGTTGCTGCAGGCGTTGATTCGAAACGAGTGTGTCAACGACGGCTCACCGCACTCCGGAAACGAGGTCCGAAACGCCGACCTGCTGCAGACCTTCCTCGAAGGCGGTGGGTCTGATGTCCAGCGGTTCACATCCCGCCCCGGTCGAACATCGGTCGTTGCCCGGATCGAAGGTTCGGACCCAACGGCTCCATCGCTGTGCATCATGGGACATACCGATGTCGTGCCAGTGAACCCTGCAGGATGGTCGCACGACCCGTTCGGTGGTGAGGTGATCGACGGAGAGGTCTGGGGTCGCGGAGCGATCGACATGCTCAACATGACTGCGTCGATGGCCGTTGCGTTCAAGCACCTCGCATCGACGGGCTTTCAGCCGCGGGGAACCTTGATCTATTTTGGGGTTGCCGACGAAGAGGCAGGCGGCACGTGGGGCGCGGAGTGGATGGTCGACCGTCATTGGGACGCAGTCGGTGCGGAGTATTTGGTGACCGAAATCGGCGGATGGAACCAGGGTGATCACGCCGGAGTTCGGCGGATTCCGGTGATGGTCGCCGAGAAGGGGATAGCAGCCCGTCGGCTTCGAGTTCGGGGCACACCCGGACACGGGTCGCGCCCCTACGGTGCCGACAACGCACTCATCAAGGCTGCCGCCGTCATCACGCGTCTCGGGGAATATGTGAGTGAATCCCGACTTGATGATCTCTGGCGGGCCGAAGTAGCCCTGATGGATCAGCCCGACGATTTGAAAGCCGCGCTCGTCGACCCTGGTCGTATTCGTGACGTCTTGCAGCAATTGCCTGTCGTGTTCGCCGCACGGTGCCACGCCAAGACCCACAACACGTTCTCACCGAACCAGGCCCACGGCGGGCAGAAGTTCAACATGATCCCCGACACCGTCGACATCGAGGTCGACATCCGATCTCTGCCCGGTGTGACCCAAGCTGATATCGATCGCGAACTTCACAACGCGCTCGGCGAACTGGCCCATCACGTCGAGGTCATCACACCGGATTTCTGCCGGGACTCAACTGCGTCGCCGTATGGCTCGAACCCTCTCTGGGACTCGATCGAACGCCGAACTCGCGATGTTCACCCAGGTGCCGAACTTGTCCCGTCGCTTCTGGTCGGTGGCACCGATTCGCCCTTCTTCCGAGACAAGGGCACCATTGCATACGGGACCGGCATCTACGCGCCGTCGGTCACATTGGAGAGCTTCGGCTCCAGATTCCATGGCAATGATGAGCGCATCGACGTCGAGTCACTTGGTCTCGCCGCCAATTTCTGGATCGGTCTCGCCCGCGACGTTCTGGGATAGCCAGACCCCTGGGTTCAGGTTGCGGGCAACGAGAACGAGCACCGGAATCAAATCCAATGTTCCGTGTGGCCCGCAAACGGGTATGTCGATGACCATGCATGACCATCGGCCCGCGACAATGACACTCGGCCACGACGTCGACGAGGCGGTGCAACAAGACGTGCACGCCGTGGAACGCAACGGCAAGATGGACGATTTCGTCGATTCGGGTGCGTCGACTGACGGCCGTCGCTCGAGGCGGGTCCGCAACAAAGTGGCCGTGATCGACGCATACCTCGATCTGGTCTCGGAGGGCAACGAGCGCCCGAGTGTGGCCGAGGTCGCCGCCCGATCTGGGGTGTCGCACCGCTCGGTATTTCGGTATTTCGCCGACAAGGACGATCTCGCTCGCTCGTCGATCGATCGCCAGATCGATCGCGTCGGACCGCAACTGTTACTCGACCTTGGGCCTGAAGCGGCGCTTGACGACCGGATCCGTCACCTGATCGAGCGGCGCTTCCAACTCTTCGAAGTGCTCGCGCCGGTAGCTCGGTTGATGCGGATGATGGCACCGGAGGATCCGGCGATCAGGCAGGAACTCACCCGCAATCGACACGTCGCCCGCGAGCAGATTCGAGTCCTGTTCGCGCCGGAGTTGGACGACATGGCGTTGGACACGGCGAATGAGGTGCTCGGTGTTATCGACGTCTTGTGCTCGTTCGAATCCGGTGAACTGTTCGTCTGGGATCTCGGTTTCACTCAGCAGGCTGGCGTGGACGCGATCGAACGTGTTTTGAGGCTGCTGCTGCGCGCTCGGTGAGATCTTCTTCGGTCCAGAATCCGGGCTGCGGCCGCTGGGTGTGTCCACCCGCCGCGTAGCCGGACAGGCGACGAAGATCGTTGGATGACAGCACTTCGATCGCATCGAAAAATGCCTGCGGACCTGCAGCTCGCAACGCAGTTGCAGCCTCAGTCGTGCGGCGAGGCAGGTTGGTGGTCAGTAGGACGTAGGGAATGGTTGCGCCCTGCTTGCCGCGGATTGCGTGGGCCTTGCCCAGCGATCGCAGCACCGAGTCGACCAATTGCAGACCTGCACGCCGACTGGTGAACGATCCCGCCACGTCGAACATCCAGGTCGCTCCAGCCTGATCAGTTGCGACGAGGGAGACACTGACGCCCGTGCCCCGCACCCGTTGCTTGCGACCCGTGATCGTGAAGCCGGCTTCCACGAGTGCGTCCTCGGCGAGGCGCAACGCCGACTTGCCAGCGATCATCGCCGCGGCCTGCAGATCTGGTGCCCCGTCGGTCGATGCGGTACCCAGCATTGACTCGGCGACCCGGTCGCGAGCGATTTGGACGTACGCAGGATCGAGGTCGTACCCGATGAATCGGCGGCCGAGGCGGGAGGCAGCGACCAGTGAAGAACCGCTGCCCATGAACGGGTCGAGCACGAGGTCGTTCTCGAACGTGTAGAGGCGGATCAACTGTTCGGGCAACTCGACAGGGAACGGTGCTGGATGACCGACCCGTTTGGCGCTCTCGGTCGGCATCGACCAGACATCCAGCGTCGACCCGAGGAAGTCGTCGGTCATCAAGGTGTTGACGTGGGGTAGTCCGGCTGCAGCGCGTTGTTTGGCCGTGCGGGCCCGATCGAATCGGCCCTTACTGGCAACGATCACACGCTCGGTGATGTCACGCAGCACCGGGTTGGTGGCGCCCCTGAACGATCCCCATGCGCAGGAACCCGTCGCACCCTCGGCCTTTTGCCAGATCAACTCACCACGCAGCAGCAACCCGAGATCGTGCTCGAGGATTCTGATCACGTCTGCCGAGAGACTGCGATACGGCTTGCGGCCGAGGTTGGCGACATTGACAGCGATTCGGCCTCCGGGCTCTAGCTTGCGGACGCACTCGGCGAACACGTCGGTCAACATCTGAAGGAATTCGAGGTAGGAGGCGGGCACGCCTTCTCGTTCCAATTCCTCTTCGTACTGCTTGCCGGCGAAGTACGGGGGCGAGGTCACGACGAGGGCGACGGACCCGTCGACGACGCTGTCCATGAACCGTGAGTCCCCACATTTGAACGGTTCGTCGATGTCGACCGGCTCCAGAACGGTGTCGTCGCTGGACAACTCCGGGGGCCGGAACCGTTGGTAGAAACCAGTGGCGTCGTGGCCCTCTCTCGAACCAGCTCCGAAGTTGGATGTCGCCGTCGACTTACGCTTTCGTTCGCTCATGTCAGGCACCGCCGCAGATCGTACTCATGCGGTGAACCGGGTTCGCCAGCGGTCACGCGTCGCTTGCATGATCGATACCAGTTGGGTGCGATCCTGCGAGCACGAACGCCGCAACGTAATGTCAGAGCGACAGACAAGTGTTTGCGACCAACGGGGGATGTCGATGAGAAGCAGTTTCTATCGGCGGTTCGACCGAGGCCGTGGCGGCTGACTGATGGCAACCCTGCGTCGAGAAGTACGAATTCACCGCAGCGTCGATGACGTGTGGAGCGTCGTTGGCCGACCGGAGTTGTTGCACCTGTGGTTTCCCGGAATCGTCAACTGCACGGTCGACGGAACCACCCGCATCATCACCACGGGAACGGGCATTCCGATGCCCGAGGAGATCATCACCAACGACGCATTGCAGCACAGGTTCCAGTACCGAATCACCGCCCCGATGTTCCGCCACCACCTGGCAACGCTCGACGTGATCGACATCGGCGATGGCACCTGCATGGTGGTGTACTCGACCGACGCAGATCCGGCCGTGATGGCCTTGGTCATCGGCGGGGCAACCACCGGCGCGCTCGAAGAGTTGAAGCGCCAGTTCGATTCAGATTGCGGTCCGGCACTCGATGCCGCCCGCGCTACCGCGGGAGTGACGCACTGATGGGTCGCAAGATTCTGTTCATCACCACCGATCAACAGCGCTACGACACGCTTGGTTGCAACGGCGGCACCCTCGCTAGGACGCCGGTGATCGATGGTCTCGCAGCAACCGGGGTGCGCTACGAGCGTGCGGTCCCGCAGTCGGTTGTCTGCATGCCGTCTCGCTCGACGATGTTGACCGGCCAGTACCCGAGCACCCATGGCGTCTGGATGAACGGCGTACCACTGCCGGTCGATGCGCCGTCGGTCGCGGCCGTGTTGCATCAGGCGGGCTACCGAACGGCACTGGTCGGCAAGCCCCACTTCGAACCCTTCCTCGATCCGTTCGCGAAGTTCACCGAGAACCAACTCGCCCGTGACGGCCGCGAGACCGCACTGGGTCAGCCGTGGTACGACGGCACCACGGGACCGCATCGTGGCTTCGATCATCTCGAGTTCGCAACCCACAGCGGCAGCGGCCAGTTGCACTACTCGCGCTGGTTGGCAAACAACCATCCCGAGGCGATTGCACTGTTCTATCCGGTGCTCGATCCTTCGTTCGAGGTCAATGCGGCCGGCGGCGGCGACACGGGCGCCCCGCAGGCTCATGTCAACAATATTCCCAAGGACTGGTATCACACCGATTGGGTTGCCGACCGGACGATCTCATGGCTGGATTCGTTGCAGGCAGACGACGACTGGTTCTGTTGGATGAGTTTTCCCGACCCGCATCACCCGTGGGATCCGCCAGCGTCAGAGGTCGGACGAATTGATTGGCGTGATGTCTCCCTCCCCGCCGGCTATCCGACATCTGCTGCAGAACGCGAGCGAATCTTGGACGACAAACCGCGTCACTGGCGGATGTGGTACGACGGCGCGCTGGTCTCGAACTATGAAGCACCCAAGCATTGGGTGCCGGCAACGTTGACCGCGGATCAAATTCGCGAGGTACACGCGCTCAACGCTGTCGAGTGTGAATTAATCGACGAGGCACTCGGTCGAGTCCTCGTCGCGATTGCAGCCAAGGGTTGGGACGACGACCTCGATGTCGTGTTCACGACCGATCACGGTGAACTGCAGGGTGACTTCGGGCTGCTGTTCAAGGGTCCGTATCACGTCGATGGGCTGATGCGTCTGCCACTGATCTGGCGACCGGCACCATCGTCGGCCACGACACCGGCTGTGGTCTCTCGGGCCGTGGGGCTGGTTGATCTTGCACCGACGTTCTGCGCGATCGCAGGCCTACAGCCAGCCGAGTGGATGCAGGGCAGCCCGTTGCCGATCGACGACGCCGATGCAGATTCGCGGCGTGACGACAAGGTTTTGACCGAGTGGGACAGCGAACTCTTCGGCGTTGCCGTACACCTTCGCACTATCACTCGCGGCACCTGGGTGTGCACCGCTTATCGACCCGGTTACGTTCACGACGGTTCAGAGGGTGAGCTGTACGACTTGACGGCTGACCCCTTGCAACAGCGGAACCTGTGGTCGGACCCCGACTACGCGTCGACCCGAAGCGATCTCGTCGCCGATCTGTGGGACAGCCAGCCGCCGGTGCGCGACCCTCGCCTCGCGCTCGTCGCGCCGGTATAGCGGGCTGCGTTTCAGGCGCGCTGCAGCAGGTCCCACTTGTTGCCATAGCAATCCTGGAAGACGGCGACCGAACCGTACGCCTCATGCCGGGGTTCCTCGAGGAACGTGACACCTGCCGAAGTCATCCGTTGGAAGTCACGCTCGAAGTCGTCTGTCTCCAAGAACAGGGCCACCCTGCCCCCAGTCTGATTGCCGATTCGGCTCGATTGGTCGCCATCGATTGCACGCGCGAGCAGCAGTGAGGGACCGCCCGAATCTGATTCTGGCGCGACGACCACCCAACGCTTGTCACCCTGAGGCGTGTCCTCGATCAGAGTGAAACCGAGCGCGTCGACGTAGAAGCGGATCGCCTCGTCGTAGTCGCGAACGACGAGTGTGACGAGCCCAATCCTGCGCAGCATGGCGGCTCCGCCTCAGCTGAGAGCGTGACCGACGACAAGGTCGACCCAGCGTTCCCAGAGTTGCGGTGGATAGTCGTGGCCCATCCCCTCGATCAGTTCGAAGCGGGCGCCCGGAATCAGTTCGGCCGTTCGTCGACCGCCATCAGCGGCGATCAAGGTGTCCTTGTCACCGTGGATCACCAGGGTGCGGGCCGTGATCGCTCGAAGGCCCTCGACTCGGGAACCGGCCGCACGGATTGCGAGGTACTGGCGGGCGGCGCCGCCCGGGTCGAAGCAGCGATCGAAAGCACGGATCGCGTCGGTCGTCCAACGATCCTCGTCGGCGAATTCGGGACTGCCCCATTCGCGCAGCCCTTCAATCGAGCGTGCGATGTACTCCTCGCGATCCTTCGCAGGTGGTGACGTCAAGATCTCGAAAGCACGTGGCGAGGGCGTGCCGAAGCCTTCCTCGCCGCTGTTCGACATCACCGAGATCAATGACGACACGCGATCCGGGTGATCGATTGCGACGGTCTGGACGATCATCCCGCCCATCGACAGGCCCATGAGGTGGGCCCGCTCGACGCCCGCCGCGTCGAGCACGGCGATGCAGTCGTTTGCCATGTCCGCCAACTCGTAGCACTGGCCCTTGTCGTTGATCGCGGCGTTTGTAAAGTGGGTCGACAATCCCATATCGCGGTTGTCGAAGCGGATCACGAACAGTCCACGCTCGGCGAACATCTCACACCAGTTGGTGCGGTAGTTGATGCATTGACTGCCGAGTCCGTTGACGAGCAACAGCGCCGGATGCTTCTGGTCGCCGAACGTTTCGTAGTAGAGCGTGCAATCACCGTTGTGTGCGAAGGCCATGGACCGACCGTACCGGCTCAGTCGCAATGATCTGATGCCGTGGCCGTGGCCGTGGCCGTGGCCGTGGCGGTGGCGGTGGCGGTGGCAGCTCGGGCGATATCGGACGATGGCACGAACCGCGCCCTCGGTGCCGATGCGTGCCACCCCTTGGCACGGCGCGGGAACAAGGGCGTGAAACGTGCCACACGATCAGAAGGTGTCGACGGGTGTCGACGGGTGTCGACGGGTGTGGCCATACCGGACCGGATACGGTGGGTTTGCGATGCAGAGCCACAGCGACGACACCCCGTTCACCTGCCCCCGGTGCCAGAGCACTGTGACGGCCCGGTTCTACGGCCCGTGCGATACCTGCCGTACCTACTTGCGCACGACGATGTACGCCGAGGCCCGCGACATCGAAGTTGCCGAATACGTGCCCAAGATGAACGTCACCCCCAACGCCGTCGCCCTCAAGGACGACTGACCGGAGCCGTGAGCGGGCTCAGCGCCGTCGCTCACGCACTTTCGACAGGGACGCCGGCTCCGGGGCGGAAGGCCGACTCGCGGACGGTCTTGAGTTCGGCCATCTGCTGCATCGTGGTGACCATCGCTGCCTGAGCACCCTCATGGGCCATGATCTTCTGCATGACCGCGGCGCCGGCGTTGGCCATCAGCGTTGCCTTGTGAGCCTCGACATAGTCGGCCGAAGCCTGCATTGGCTGGACCGTTCCATTGAGTGCCGGGATCACGTAACGCGACACCAGTTCCCACGAACGCATCGAGGCTTCTTTGTTGGCCCAGTCGTGGGCGAAGCCGAGCACGACGCCGAAGCCACCGGTGATCTCCTGCATGTGTTGGATCGCTGCGATCAAATCGTCCGGCGTTCCAACGACTGCTGCCCCTGCGCCGACCGCGCCCGTACCGGTCACCTCGTCGAGCAGTTCCCACTTGTTCTCGACATGGTTCGCTCCGGGTCGGCCGAGGATCTTCGCGTTGTACTCGTTGTGCCAGCGCTGCAACCCGTCGACGG
>JANOQU010000590.1:0-1854 GCA_031422355.1 Actinomycetes bacterium | reverse complement strand
GGCTGCTGCAACATCAGCCACATCGCCTTGACATAATCGCCGGCGTAGCCCCAATCCCGCTTGCTGTCGATGTTGCCGAGGACGATGTCCTTTTGCAGGCCGAGCTTGATCCGGGCGACCGCGTTCGTCACCTTGCGGGTTACGAATTCCAGGCCACGCCGGGGGCCTTCGTGGTTGAACAAGATGCCGCTGCAGGCATACATTCCGTAGCTCTCGCGGTAGTTGACCGTGATGTCGTGGCCGAACACTTTGGCGCAACCGTACGGGGACCGTGGGTGAAATGGCGTGAGTTCGGTCTGCGGGGTTTCGCGGACCTTACCGAACATCTCCGAGGAGGAAGCCTGGTAGAAACGAATCGGATTGTTCTCGCTGCCCCCGACCATCCGGATCGCCTCGAGCATCCGTAATACCCCGAGGCCAGTGATGTTCGCCGTCAACTCGGCCTGGTTGAAGCTCATTGCCACGAACGAAATCGCTCCGAGGTTATAGACCTCGTCGGGTTGGGCGACGGTCAGCGCCTTGACAAGTGATGGAAGATCTGCGAGATCACCGGGCACGATCTCGATGAACGGCATCTCCTCGAGCAGCGGGGCGACCTTGGGGTTGTTCTGCCCGGTCACCATGCCGAAAACGTCGTACCCCTTGCCGTGCAGAAACTCCGCGAGGTGACGACCGTCTTGGCCAGTGATACCGGTGATGAAGGCGCAGGGCATGAATCAGATCCTGAGTTGAGAGAAACCGCCGCACCCGTGTGCGAGGCACCGCATTCTACGGGTCAACCGGGCCGAGCAACGCCGGTACGATCCTGACGTGCGTTCACCGTCGGCCGAGGCTCCGCTCACTGTTGCCTTTGACGCCGGACCGCTGCTCGGTCCGCTAACAGGCGTCGGGGCAGCTGTGCAGAACATCGCGGCAGCACTCGAGCATCGACCCGACATGTCCCTTCGTCGATACGCGTGCAGTTTTCGAGGCGCGTTACAACCCGGAATGACCCGCTTACCGATTCCTGCGGCGATCGCCCAACGGCTGTGGGCCGCCACGTCGTTCGCGCGTGTCGACCGATGGCTGCGCCCTGCCGCCGTCATTCACGGTACCAACTACATCGTGCCTCCGAGTCGACTCCCTCGGTTGGTCACCGTCTACGACTGCTGGTTCCTCCGCCACCCAGAGCAGGCCAATGCCAACGTCAACAGGGCTGGTAAAGTCCTGCGCCGCGCGGTCGCCACCGGCGCCACCGTCCATGCGACGTCGAATGCCACAGCAGATGCGGCGCGCGAATTGCTCGCTACCGACCGTGTCGAGGTCATCCCACTTGCGCCGCTGCCCCGCGATGAGTCGATCGTCGAATCTGCACCGATCGCCGAATTGGCTGGCATCCCCTTCGTCCTAGCGCTCGGGACGTTGGAACACCGCAAGAACCTGCCGGCGTTGGTGGCTGCGTTCGGCCGGATCGCATCCGGTCAGCCGACGTTGAGACTCGTCCTCGCCGGGTCCAATGGCGACGATCGCGTCTCGATCGACAACGCAATCGACTCGCTGCACCCATCGGCGCGTCGGCGGGTGATGTTGACCGGCCGGATCGACGCGTCGTGCAAACAGTGGCTGCTCGGATCCGCAACCGTGCTCGCGTATCCGTCTCTGGACGAAGGCTTCGGATTTCCGTTACTGGAGGCAATGCAGCACCACGTGCCGATCGTGGCCTCGACAGCGGGCTCGATCCCTGAGGTCGCGGGCGACGCCGCCGTTCTGGTGCACCCGAGCGACCTCGACGGACTCGCCGAGGCGATCGAACTCCTCGTCACGGACGAATCCCGACGCGATCAACTGATCGAAGCCGGCGATCGACGTCTGACG
>JANOQU010000589.1:0-3544 GCA_031422355.1 Actinomycetes bacterium | reverse complement strand
CAGACGACGCAGGGTCAGCGCCGGTGAGTCGTCAGAATTCCACGGCGCGCCGGCAAGCTCTGGCACGTACATCCGGGCCGGCTCATCCAGGCTGAGTTGGCCCGCATCACGGAGCAGAAGTACAGCAGCCGCCGTGAAACTCTTGGTCATCGACGCAATTCGGAAAATCGAATCTGGCGCGATCGGCTGGTTTCCAGCAACGCCGATTCCCTCCCCAACCGCGTGGACGAGCGCCCCGTCAACAACTATTCCGAACGCGAGTCCAGGTGCGTGCGCGTCCGAATGGAACGTCGAGAAGACATCATCGACCGCTGCCAAGACATGGGGATCGACCATTGGCGCAGACTAGAACCTCAACCGGCTGTGGCGAGGCTCGATTCATGAGGCACGATTGTCTAGGCGAGAGGACCGGCCACCACGGCAGGGTTCGCCGAAGACAACACCCCACCCGCAACCTCTTCGGTGATCGCGAGGAGATCGACGTTGTCGGTCGCTGCGAACACGACTGTTCCGGGGTCCGAACCCAATAGTCCGAGCGAGATCAATGTGCCGTCGACTCGGCCCCACAACTGGTACGTACGGTCGTCGGCAAGCACCGGCAGATCGTCGGCGACGAGGTACCCGCGGCCGGCTGCATCGACGACGGCGAGGACCTTGAGATCGGCGTCGGTCTCGGTGGACAGTTGGGCATGTGACAGCGATGTGTCGGCGAGCAAGATCCGCGCTTGTTCATCGATGGAGGACGCTGTCGACACATTTTCATCGTCAGACGCACGCACCGCGACGACCGCGATCAACGCCGCGGCAGCGGTCGCTGCAGCCCATGAACCAAGTGTCCGGACCATGCTCTTTCGACGTCGCCCAGCGTTGATCGAGATGACATCACCCAGATCTGAAGCCGGCGCGACTTCGGTCCCTTCGAGCGAGCCGGCGATTCTGTCCCAGAGTCCCTCTGGAGCATCCATGCCCGACCAGGCCAGCATCGTCGCCACCTCACGATGGTCACGAACTTCGGCTTGGGCGCGAGGGCTGGCGGCGAGGTAGTCCTCGACCGCGCGACGTTCGTCGTCATCGACGGCGTCAAGCGCATACGCGCCGAGAAGGTCATCCATTTCGAATGGGTTCATCGCCATTAGTGATCTCCCAACGTGATTCCGCTGGCTTGCAGGTTGGTGCGGAGTCGCTTCAACCCAACTCGGATTCTGCTCTTCACCGTTCCCTCGGCTTCGCCGAGTTGCTCGGCCACCTCGCGGTAGGTCAAGCCTCCAAAGTACGCCATTTCAATCGCCGCCCGTTCCCCTTCATGAAGGTCTTCCAATGCTTCCCTGACTTGTGATGCAAGGGCAAGGTCCCAAACCTCTCGATCGAGGTCATACCCAGCGTCTGCCGTGAGATGTGCGTCTCGATCTTCCCGCTTCCGCCGTGATGTGTTCGCCCGCAACGCATCGACGGCCCGACCATGCGAATGTGCGAGCAGAAAGCTGCGCAATGATCCGCGATCGGGGTCGAAACGGTCAGGGTTGTTCCACAGCCTGAGAAAGACTTCTTGGACGACCTCTTCGGCCAATGCGTGATCGTTCAGCAGCCGCTTCGCGAGCCCGAAAACCGCTCCGGCATGTCGACGATACGCCTCGGCGAGCGCTCCCTGCTTGTACCGGCCGATTGCGACGACAAGCGACGCATCAGAGGCTGAAGTGAATTCGTCACGCACAACCAATGTTCGGAGCGGATCCTGAGGCGGATGATCCTGTTCGTTCATGTCAATTCTCGTTTCGTTCCGCGGCGGCGATTTTTGAGTTGCTGACGAAGCGGCTGACGGCTTCGATATGGGATGTGTTCGGGAACACATCCAGGACCTCGGTACCCCGATGTGTGTAGCCGTATTCCAGCAGAAGGCGGCAGTCGCGCGCCAAGGAGCCGGCGTCACAGCTGACCAGGACCACGACTCGTGCCCCGGTTGCCGCGAGCGCCGCAACTCCGGCCCGGTCAAGCCCTGAGCGGGCCGGATCGGCAATCACCAATTCGGCCGGAACCGCAACCCAGTCCTCGACCGTGGACTGCACGACGACTGCTGTGCGCCGGCCCGTCTCGTTGTGGCCCAAATTGACTCTGGCATCCGCACACGACGACGGCGACGACTCGATGAGGATGACTTCGCTTGCGTTGCGCGCCACGGTCGCAGCGAACAACCCGACGCCTCCGTACGCGTCGATGACCCGGCTGGATTCCATGTCGACGTCGGCAGATGCGCGCCGGACTGCCTCGACGAGCAACGTCGCTGCCTGAGGCGACGACTGGAAAAAGGATCCGTGTGAAACTCGGAGGCGTTGATCATCCGCGATTTCGAAGACCCAGCCATCGTCGGTGCGTTGGCCGTCGTGGTCGACCAACGACGTGATCACCGGGCCATCGTCGGTACCGACACGGACCAGCAACTCACTGCCGACGCCGTTACCGACCCCGTCGTCGGCGGCGCCGGTGAGGTGATGAAGCAACTCGTTGATTCGCGGGTGCGCCACCGGGCAACGCTCGATCGTGACGATGTCGTGGCTACGGCGAGAGCGAAAACCGAGTCGGCCGGTGCTGTCTCGGGCGAGACGGATGGTAGTCCGGTAGCCCCACGGCTCGATCGCTGCGCCACTCGTGACGACCGGATCTGCGAGCCGGGCGGTTCGTGTCAATGCCTCACGGACGACCTCGGTCTTCAACCGCAATTGGGCATCCGGGCGAACGTGCTGCCAGTCGCAGCCGCCACATCCACGATGCCACGCCTCACACGGTGGCTCGACCCGATCCGGCGACGGTTCGATCACATGACTCACGTCTCCGGTCGCAAAGTCCTTCTTCGCCGTGCGGAGTTGCACATCGAGTACTTCACCCGGAAGCCCGCCAGCGACGAACACGATTCGACCGGTGTCCTGGCGTGCGAGTGCGTCCCCGCCAACGACCATGTGGGATGTCGTCAGCCGCATCGTTTCCACGTCGATGAGCGTACGGGATCGCTCGTCGATGCCGGTGAATCGCTAACGTGACCGGCGATGCCACGTTCAATTCAAATCGCTCCGTCCGTGCTGCCGGTGGACTTCTCCAAGCTCGGCGAGGAACTCGTCGCGCTCGAGCAGGCCGGCGTCGACCGCATTCAATGGGACGTGATGGACGGCCAGTTCGTACCGAATCTGACCTTCGGACCCGATGTCATCGCCAGCGCTCGTCGGCACACGTCGCTGCCATTCGAAGCCCACCTGATGGTGCTGACCCCGGACGTGATGGCGGCCGAGTACATCAAGGCGGGCTGTGAGCGTCTCATTGTTCATGCAGAGGCATGCACGCATCTCCATCGAACGCTTGGCAACATCCGCTCGCTCGGCGCCAAGGCCGCCGTCGCGTTGAACCCCGCCACGCCGGCTCAGGCCGTCGCCCACGTGCTGGACCTGGTCGACATGGTGTTGGTCATGACCGTCAATCCGGGATTCGGCGGGCAGTCCTATATTGCGACGATGGAGCCCAAGATCCGCGAGGTGGTTTCGATGATCGAAGCCGCTGG